>JAYTIR010000054.1:0-2926 GCA_043731765.1 Burkholderiales bacterium | reverse complement strand
CGCATCCGCGTCCGGGTCGCGCGCGTCGACATGGAGCAGACCAAGATCGACTTCACGCTGGCGGAGGAGACCGCACCCACTGCGCCGACGCCGGCGGCGCGACCGACGTTCAGCGAGCCGCTGTCGCGCGACAGCCGGCCGCCGCCCAAGGGCCGATCAAGAAAATAACGCCGCGCGGTGCAGGATGCCCGCGCTGACCCACGACCGCCGCTTCATTTCGGCTGTGGAACGATGCGCAGGTACGGCTTGGGCGACTTCCAGCCGTCAGGATATTTGAGCTTCGCCTCGTCGTTGTTCACCGATCCGGCGATGATCACGTCCTCGCCGTTCTTCCAGTTCACTGGTGTTGCGACCTTGTGTTTGGCGGTCAGCTGCATCGAATCGAGCACCCGCAGCACTTCATCGAAGTTGCGCCCGGTCGTCATCGGATAGGTGAGGATCAGCTTGACCTTCTTGTCCGGTCCCACGATGAATACTGAACGGATCGTCGCGTTGTCGGCCGCAGTGCGGGGCGCAGCGCCACTCGCATTCGGATGGATCATGTCGTAAAGCTTGGCCACGGTGAGATCGGGATCACCGATCATCGGATAGTTGACCGCGGTTCCTTGCGTCTCCTCGATGTCCTTCGCCCAGCGCGAGTGATCGCTGACCGGATCGATGGACAGGCCGACGACCTTGGTGTTGCGTTTGTCGAATTCGGGCTTGAGCTTCGCCATGTACCCGAGTTCCGTCGTGCACACCGGCGTGAAATCCTTGGGATGCGAAAACAGGATTGCCCATCCGTTGCCGATCCACTCGTGGAAGTGGAGCGGTCCCTCCGTAGTATCCGCCGTGAAGTCCGGCGCTTCGTCGCCTATGCGTAGTTGCATCGTGCACCTCCAGTGATTTGTCCAGCCGCGGCGCACAGGCGCGCGGAGCCAATAATTATAACGCCGTGACTTGCTTCGAGCCTCTATAATATTGCGCTGCAGCAGCCCGTTTAGACGGGTTGTTACTATGAATATTCCACCGCGATTGCGGTTTCCTTGGCACCGCCCCCAATTCACCTCATTTCCCCTCATTTTCCATTACCCATTCATGCACATCGGCACTCCGCTCTCTCCAACCGCGACCCGCGTCATGCTTCTGGGCAGCGGCGAACTCGGCAAGGAAGTCATCATCGCGCTGCAACGCCTTGGCGTGGAAACGATCGCCGTGGACCGCTACGCCAACGCGCCGGGCCATCAGGTCGCGCATCGCGCCCACGTGATCACGATGACCGATGCCGTCGCGCTGAAGCGCCTCATCGAGCAGGAACGGCCCGACATCATCGTGCCCGAAATCGAGGCCATCGCTACCGACGTCCTGGTCGAGATCGCCGACGCCGGCGTGGCGACCGTGATCCCGACTGCGCGGGCGGCGCAACTCACGATGAATCGCGAAGGCATCCGGCGCCTCGCTGCCGAGCAACTCGGCCTGCCGACGTCTCCTTACCGGTTCGCGGACAGCCTGGCGGCCGTTCAGGCCGCGATCGATGGCGGCATCGGATATCCGTGCGTGGTCAAGCCCGTGATGTCGTCCTCGGGCAAGGGACAATCGCTGGTACGGACCAAAGCGGACGTCGCCGCGGCCTGGCAATACGCCGAAAGCGCCGGGCGTGTGCGCAGCTCGCGGGTGATCGTGGAAGGATTCATCGACTTCGACTATGAAATCACGCAGCTCACGGTGCGCGCGCTCGGCGCGAGCGGAGAAATCGAGACCCATTTCTGCGATCCCGTAGGCCACGTGCAAGTCAACGGCGACTATGTCGAGTCCTGGCAACCGCAGCCGATGTCGGCGATTGCGCTGGCGAAAACGCGCGACATCGCGTTGAGGGTGACGACGGAGCTGGGCGGCCGCGGCATCTTCGGCGTCGAGTTGTTTGTCAAAGGCGACGAGGTCTGGTTCTCGGAAGTGAGCCCGCGTCCGCACGACACCGGGATGGTGACGATGTGCACGCAAACCCAAAGTGAGTTCGACCTGCATGCGCGCGCGATCCTCGGGTTGCCCGTCGACACGCGGCTCGTCTCGCCCGGCGCATCCGCGGTGATCTACGGTGGCGTCGAGGCGCGCGGTATTCGCTTCGAGGGCGTCGCCGACGCGTTGCGCGTGCCCGATTCCGACCTGCGGCTCTTCGGCAAGCCCGAGGCCTACAAGAAGCGCCGGATGGGCGTCGCACTCGCACGCGGCCGCGACATCGATGAGGCCCGCGCACGCGCGAAGGAATGCGCGAGCCGCGTCAGCCCCCGCGCCTGATGGCTCGCCCTTTGGCCACTTCCGACTTCATCGTGCAGGCCACGGTCGTGCCGCCGGCAACGCTGGCCACACTGGCCATGCGCATGCAGGCGGGAGCCATCGTTCCATTCGGCGCGGGCACGCCGCCGGCGTATCGCTTTCCAGGGATCGGCCATGACACGGCACTGCTCGCGACAGCGACAGAAGCCGGTTGCGACGCGGCGTTCGTTCCCCACGACCGTCGTCTGAAAGATGTGCGGCTGGTCGCGATGGACATGGATTCGACGCTCATCACCATCGAATGCATCGACGAAATCGCCGACATGCAGGGCATCAAGCCCGAAGTCGCCGCGATCACGGCAAGCGCGATGCGCGGAGAGATTGAATTCGCGGAGAGTCTGCGCCGCCGCGTGGCCCTGCTCGCAGGCGTCCCGGTCACCGCGCTCGAACGTGTCTATGAAGAACGGCTGCGACTCTCACCGGGCGCCTCGCGAATGCTTGCCGGATTTGCGGCCGTCGGGGCGAAGACGGCACTTCTTTCCGGCGGCTTCACCTTCTTTACCGACCGGCTCAAGGCACGTCTCGGCCTCGATTACACGATTTCCAACACGCTCGAAGTTGTCGACGGGAAACTGACCGGGCGCATTACGGGCGCCGTTGTCGACGCCGACGC
>JAYTIR010000053.1:0-19019 GCA_043731765.1 Burkholderiales bacterium | reverse complement strand
ACCGGCGTTGGTCCGGAACGGGTTGATGTCGACGCCACCGCGGCGTGTGAACCGCGCGTAAACCGACAGCGAATCGCATCGGCATCGCGCCATGATGTCGACGAAAATGCGCTCGACGCAATGTTCGTGGAATCCCGGGTGGCAACGATAGGACACGAGATAGCGCAACAGCGCAGCGCGATCGATCGCCGGCCCGCGATAGGCGATCTGCACCGACGCGAAGTCCGGCTGGAAAGTGATCGGACAGAGCGAGCGGAAAAGATCGGTCTTGAGCGTCTCCTCGACCACGGGACCGTCGGCGCCCAGCAACTCGGGCGTGAGGTGGTAGCGTTGTATCGCGACAGGCAAATCGTTCAGGCTTTCGCCTTCGAGATCCGCAAATCGCGCGGGCAAAAAATCTGCCGGCGCATCCAGTTTCACCTGCACGGATCCGCCGGTCGCCTGGTTCAGGTCGCGTTCGATCGCCGTCTGGACTTCCGCCATGCCATCGAAACGCGTTTGCGCGAACGCGCCCAGATACAGCTTGACCGACTTCGATTCAACGATCGCCATTGACGTGGCCGGCACGACGAAAGTCGCGATCGCGATCTGCGGCTTGCCATGGGAATCGAGCCAGGTCAACTCGAAGGCCGTCCAGATATCGGCGCCGGTGAAAGGCAATGTTCCGGTCACGCCGATTTCCATGCGCTGCGGTCCACGCGGAACCGGGAACAGCAACGCAGCGTCGTAGGCGTCCGGATAGGTGGTCGGAACCCCAAGCGGCGCGCCCGTCATTTCGTCGCGGATTCCGGTCATGGCCGCCTGTGCCTTCGCGCGACCGCCGTCAACCGATGCGCGAAATGCGCGCGCCCAGCGCCGACAATTTTTCCTCGATCCGCTCGTAGCCCCGGTCGAGATGGTAGATGCGGTCGATCGTCGTTTGCCCCTCCGCAACCAGTCCGGCGATGACGAGGCACGCGGAGGCACGCAGATCGGTGGCCATCACATCGGCACCCGTGAGCTTGGCGACACCCTTCACGACCGCCGTGCTGCCTTCGACTTCGATGTCGGCGCCGAGCCGCTTCAATTCCTGCACATGCATCATCCGGTTCTCGAAAATCGTCTCGGTGATGACGGACGTGCCTTGCGCCCGCGTAGCGAGCGCCATGAACTGCGCCTGCATGTCGGTCGGGAATCCGGGATGCGGCGCGGTGCGCAGGTTGACGGCCATGAGCGGCCCGTCGCGACGGACGCGCATCACGTCGCCGCTCATGTCCCCGCTCATTTCCCTGCTAATGTCGATGCTTGTCCCCGCCTCGCGCAATTTGTCCAGCACGGCTTCGAGCGAATCGGCCTGCGCGCCGCGCAACGAAACATCGCCGCCCGCCGCAGCCACCGCCGCGAGAAACGTTCCTGTTTCGATCCGGTCGGGCATGACCGCATGCGTCGCCCCGTGCAAGCAGGCGACGCCTTCCACGGTGATGCGGTCGCTGCCCGCGCCTGAAATGCGCGCGCCCATTGCGCCCAGGCAACGCGCGAGATCCACGATTTCAGGTTCGCGCGCGGCGTTTTCGAGCATCGTCGTGCCTTCGGCAAGCGTGGCCGCCATGAGCAGGTTTTCGGTGCCGGTGACGGTCACCATGTCGAACACGATGATAGCGCCCCGCAATCGACCCGTGGCGTTGATGTAGCCGTGCTCGAGGTCGATCGTTGCACCCATCGCCTCGAGGCCCTTCACATGCTGGTCGACGGGCCGCAGGCCGATCGCGCAACCGCCGGGCAACGACACGCGCGCCTCGCCGCAACGCGCGAGCAACGGCCCGAGTGCCAGGATCGACGCGCGCATCGTCTTCACCAGTTCATACGGCGCCAGCGGCCAGTCGATCCGGCGGGCATCGAGCGTCACCTGGCCCTTGGTCCGCGTATCCAGCGCCACGCCCATCTGCGCCAGCAGCCTTTCCATCGTGTCCACGTCGTTCAATCGCGGCACGTTCGTGAGCGTGAGAGGCTCGGACGAGAGCAGCGCCGCGCACAGGATCGGCAGCGCCGCGTTCTTCGCACCCGACACCACCACTTCGCCTTTGAGCGCCTGACCGCCCTCGATCAGGAGTTTATCCATGCCGGCGGGCGTCCCACTGCGCGGGCGTCAGCGTCTGCATCGACAACGCGTGCACTTCCTCGCGCATGCGATCGCCCAGCGCCGCGTAGACCAGTTGATGTTGCTTGATGCGCGACAGGCCCTCGAACGCCGCGGAAACGATGACCGCTTCCCAGTGCTGTCCGTCGCCGGTCACCTCGACGTGGCGGCATTCGAGGCCGGCTGCGATCGATTGCCTGATGGATTCCGGAGTGACCATGACCTGTTCCTCAGTTGCTTGCTCAGAGACGGAGTTTCCAGCCGCGCTTGAGCAGCACCAGCGCCGTAGCCGACAGCGCCACGCAGAACACCATGACGATGGCGAAACTGGCCCAAGGGGACATGTCCGAAACGCCGAAGAATCCGTAGCGGAAGCCGTCGATCATATAAAAGAACGGGTTCCAATGCGATAGCCCCTGCCAGAACGGCGGCAGCGATTTGATCGAGTAGAAAACGCCGGACAGGAACGTGAGCGGCATGATGACAAAGTTCTGGAAGGCCGAGAGCTGGTCGAATTTGTCGGCCCAGATGCCGGCGATCAATCCCAGGGTGCCCAGGATCGCGCTGCCCGCGAGCGCGAATGCGATCGCCCAGAGCGGATGCGGCATCACGAGCAGCGCCGGATCGAACCAGAGGGTGACCACGAATACGCCCAGGCCGACGACGAGGCCGCGCACCATGGCGCCCAGCACGTAGGCCGCGAAGAGATTTCCTGCCGAGAGCGGCGTCAGCAGCACGAAAATGAGATTGCCGGAAATTTTCGACTGGATCAGCGACGATGAAGAATTCGCAAAGGCATTCTGCAGCACCGCCATCATCACCAGCCCCGGCACGAGGAACGCCGTATACGTCACGCGACCTTCGAAGACCGATACGCGCCCCTCGAGCACATGCGAAAAAATCAGGAGGTACAGGAGCGTGCTCAGGATGGGCGCGGCAATCGTCTGCAAGCTCACCTTCCAGAACCGCAGCAGCTCCTTGTAGAGCAGCGTAAACCATCCATTGCCCGGGATGCTGTTCATGGGTGTACCCCCACCTTTGCGGCGGGAGATTTCATGATGCGCAGAAAGACCTGCTCGAGGTCGGTCTCGGCCAATGCCAGTTCACCGATCTCGATGTTCTCCAGCCGCAACGCGCCCAGCAGTGTCTCCAGCTCGGCGTAGGTTTCGAGCCCCAGATGGAACAATCCGGCATCCTGCTTCACGATCCGGGATTGCCAGGTGGAGGGAACACGTGTTGCCGCCAGCCGCACGGTAAGCCCGGCGAATTGCGCGAGCAGGTGTTGCGTCGTATCGAGCGCCACCACCCGGCCCGCCTTCAGCATCGCGATGCGTCCGCACAGCGCCTCGGCTTCCTCGAGATAATGCGTCGTGAGGATGATCGTGTGGCCATCGCGATTGAGCTTCCTGATGAATCCCCACAGGCTTTGCCGCAATTCGACGTCGACCCCTGCCGTAGGTTCGTCGAGCACGATCACCGGCGGCTTGTGCACCAGCGCCTGTCCGACCAGGACACGGCGCTTCATGCCGCCGGACAGCGAACGCATGTTGGCATTCGCCTTTCCGGTCAGGTCCAGATGGTGCAGGATTTCGTCGATCCACGCGCCGCTTTTGCGCAGGCCGAAGTAACCGGCTTGCATCTCGAGGGTTTCGCGGACGCTGAAAAACGGGTCGAACACCAGTTCCTGGGGCACGACGCCCAGGTTGCGGCGCGACTCGCGATAATCTTCAATGACGTCGTGCCCGAGAATCCGGGCCGTGCCGCGATCGGCGCGGGTGAGTCCCGCGAGGATCGAAATAAGCGTGGTCTTGCCCGCGCCGTTCGGACCGAGGAGACCAAAGAATTCACCTTCCTCAACGGCCAGGTCCACTCCATCCAACGCCTGCACGCTGCCGAAGCGGCGCGCGACATCGGTCACGTCGACGGCGAGCATCAGGAATCAGGAATCAGGTATCAGGAATCAGGAATCAGGGATCGGGAATCAGAGGACTTCAAATGCGGTCACGCACCAGTCCGGTTCGAAAACTCAACCAGCCAGCAATTCTTCGACGCCGTACACGTGCGCCAAGGCATGGATGCCTGGAGGGGTCGACGCGAATTCAAGGCGCACACCTTCGACGGCAGCGCGCCGCTTCAGCGCCAGCATCACCGCGAGTGCGGACGAATCGGCCTGTTCGAGACCGGCCAAGTCGACAATGCCGGTGCCGGGCAACGCCAGCGCACGTGACGTTTCGAACACGGCGGCGGCATCCGCGAACGTCAAACTTCCGGCGAATGTCCAGCGCTCGGTCGTGGCGACAAAGCCACCTTCCGGAGAGGCGGGAGTGCAGTCGATCATGACTTGCCCGTCGCTCCCTTGTTCTTGTCGGCCAGCGTCTTGATGAGACCGTCCACGCCTCCGCTCTTGATCTGCTCGTTGAATTCGTCGCGGTAGTTGGTGACGAGCGACACGCCGCCGACGATCACGTCGTAGGCCTTCCAGCCCGCAGGTGTCTTGGTCATGCCGTAATCGATCGTGACTGGCGCCTGGCCGGACCGGACGATCTCCGTGCGCACGGTGACGTCCGTGGCCGCTGGTTCGGCGCGCAACGGCTTGTACTCCATCGTCTGGTCGCGGTACTGAGTCAGCGCGCCGGAATAGGTCCGGACGAGCAGCGAGCGGAATTGTTCGATCAGCACCTTCTGTTGTTCTGGCGTCGCCTTTTGCCAATTGCGACCCATCGCCAACGCAGTCATCCGGTCGAAGTCGAAATTGGGCAGGAGCTTGGTCTCGATCACCTCGCGGATGCGCTGCTGGTCGCCGGCCTGCACCTTGGGATCGGTGCGCACGATCTGCAGCACCTCGCTCGACGTGCGCTTGACCATCGCATCGGGGGCTTCCTGCGCGAGCGCAGGCAACGCCGCAGCGGCGAGAATCAGCGCACCGCAGTAGTGGAAAAAATTCCTGATAAACATGATTCAGTCGTCCTTTTCTGGCGGTGGATTGCCGTCGTAAACCAGGTATTGACGGCGCTGCAGGTACGCGCGGCGGACGAACGTGTAGGGATCGATCGCGGCCTGGTCGATCAGCGACGTTGCGCCCAGCGCGCTTGCGCGAAGGTCGACCGCGCCGATTCCGTAGAGCACATTGCGAAACGGGATGTAGGGAATGTATCCGACGGGACCGTACCAGACCCGGATGAGGCTGCCGGTGCCGTCGCGCACCGTCGTCGGTCCCCACAACGGAACGAACAGGTAAGGTCCCTGCGGTATGCCCCAGTAGCCGAAGGACTGCCCGAAATCCTCGTTGCCCTTGGGGATACCGAGGTCCGAGGCAATGTCGATCAGCCCGCCCAGGCCCCAGGAATTGACGAGCACGCGACCGAAATCGTTGCCGGCCTTTTCGGTCTTGCCCTGCAGCAGACCGTTGATGCCGGAAAAGAGATCATCGATGTTGCCGAACACATTCGAAACGCCCTGGCGGATGAGCTTCGGCACGTAATCGACATAGGCCTGCGCAACAGGTCTCATGACGTGGTCGTCGATCGGCTTGTTGATCGCATACATCGCGCGATTCAATGGCTCGAACGGATCGTCGGCGCGCCCCGGCGCGCTCGCGCACGCGGACAGCAGCAGCGCCGCGAGTACAGACATCACTGTGCACAGTTTCATTTCCCGCCTCCGCTGCTTGCCTTGTCGAACAGGAACTGGCCGATCAGTTTCTCGAGCACGACGGCCGATTGGGTCTTGGCAATCATCGCGCCGTCGGCCAACATGACCGTATCGCCACCCGCATCGAGCCCGATGTAGACCTCGCCTAACAGCCCCGAGGTCAAAATCGAGGCAATCGAATCCTTGGTGAACTGGTACCCATTGTCAATCTTGAGCGCGACCACGGCTTCGTAGGTCTTGGGGTCGAGCCTGATTCGGTCGACGCGGCCGACGACCACGCCCGCGGCCTTGACCGGTGCACGCAGCTTGAGACCCCCGATGTTGTCGAATCGCGCTTCAAGGCGGTAGCTTGGCACCGTGTTGAGCGAAGCCAGGTTACCGACCTTGAGCGCGAGGAAAACGATCGCGGCCAGCCCGATCGTGACAAAAATGCCGACCCACAGGTCGATCGCGGTGCGATTCATCCGCCTATCCCTCTGAACATGAACACGGTAAGAATGAAGTCGAGTGCGAGGATCGCGAGCGATGCTCCGACCACCGTGCGTGTCGTCGCCGACGACACGCCCTCCGCGGTCGGCTTCGCATCGTAGCCTTCGAACACCGCGATCAGGCTGACGGCAACGCCGAATACAACGCTCTTGATGATGCCGTTGGTGACATCCGGCCAGAAGCTGATGGCCGCCCGCATGTTGCCCCAGAACGCGCCACTATCCAATCCGATCAGCCGGACGCCGACCAGATACGCGCCGAAAACGCCCATCACCGAGAACAGCGCGGCGAGCAGCGGCATCGAAATGACGCCGCCCCAGAACCGCGGCGCAACGATCCTAGCCAGCGGGTCCACGGCCATCATTTCCATGGCGGCCAACTGTTCCGTCGTTTTCATGAGGCCGATTTCCGCCGTGATTGCGCTGCCTGCGCGGCTTGCGAACAGCAGACCGGCAACGACCGGCCCGAGTTCCCGCACGAGAGACAACCCGACGAAGACGCCCAGCGAATCGCCCGCGCCATATTTGTTCAGCGAGTCGTACCCCTGCAGGCCCAGCACCATGCCCACGAAAAGTCCTGAAACCATGATGATCACCAATGACAGCACGCCCGCAAAATATATTTCGCGCAGCGTGAGGCTGGTGCGCCGGAACGCATCGGGTGAGTGGACCAGCACGACGGCAAAAAAGCGCGCCGCGAAGCCTAAGCGCGAGATGGCGTTGATCGCGCCGGCGCCGACACGGCGCAATCCGTTGGCGAAGGCTTCAGCGGGCATGGACAGCGAGCTCTTCGGCGTACGCGGGCGCCGGATAATGGAACGGCACCGGCCCGTCGGGCGCACCGTCGACGAACTGCCGCACGAACGGGTCCGACGAGGCTTTCACTTCTTGTGGCGTTCCCTGCGCGATGATGCGGCCGTCGGATACGAAGTAAAGGTAATCGACGATCTTCAGCGATTCGTAGACGTCATGCGTAACCACCACGGAGGTGATTCCCAGCGCGTCGTTCAGTTCCCGGATCAACTTCCCGACCACGCCCAGCGATATGGGATCGAGCCCCGCGAACGGCTCGTCGTAGAGCACCAGCATTGGATCCAGGGCGATTGCGCGCGCGAGCGCCACGCGCCGCGCCATGCCGCCCGACAATTCCGCCGGCCGCAACTGCGCCGTGCCGCGCAGGCCGACCGCGTTGAGTTTCATGAGCACCAGGTCGCGCACGAGCTCGTCCGGGAGGTTGGTATGTTCCCGAAGCGCAAAGGCGATGTTCTCGAACACTGTCAGGTCCGTGAACAACGCTCCGAACTGGAACAGCATGCCGATCTTGCGCCGCATCTCGAACATGGACTCCCGGTCGAGATCGGGCACCGATTGCCCCGCGACAATGATGCGCCCGGCCTGGGGACGCAATTGGCCGCCAATGAGCCGCAGGATCGTGGTCTTGCCGCAGCCGGAGCCCCCCATGATGGCGACGACCTTGCCCCGGGGAATCGTCATGTCGATGCCGCGCAAAATGGGTCGGCGGCGGTCGTAGCCGTAGGTCACGCCGGTCAGTTCGACGGCGTTCTCGGTGGGGCAGGCAGGCGCGGCGGCGGGCGGTCTTGCAGCGGCGGTCACGCGAAGTATCCACAACGATGGCGGATGCTGATTGTAGCCTTTGCGTTGCGGCCGCCGCAATGACCCGCGGTCATTTACGCTTTTGTCAACGGCCCCCACTGTGGATATAGAGCGCGTCAGCGTTTGAGCAGACGTTTTTCCGCAAGAAGAAGGCCTTCCGGATTCCCGAGAAGCACCACCACATCTCCGGCCTCGAACAACCAATTGCCGTCCGGGCGCTGCGAGCGCACGCCGCGCCTCCGCACCCCGGTGACCTCGACCAGCCGGTCGATATCAAGCTCCGCCAACGTCCGGCCCACCGCGCCGGCCCGATCGGGCAGCACGACCGAATGCAGCCGCGGCTGCAGATTGTCGGCGGCATCCGAGGTGTCGGTCGCGCCGTGGAAAAATCCGCGGAATAGACTGTAGCGCTCCTCGCGGATCGTTCGTATGCGCTTCAACACGCGATTCAGCGGCACCCCGAGCAGCAGCAATGAATGCGACGCCAGCATCAGGCTGCCCTCGAGCACTTCTGGCACGACTTCGGTCGCGCCGGCATCCAACAATTTCGGCAGCTCGCTGTCGTCGACCGTACGCACGATCACCGGTAATTCCGGACGCAGTTCCTGCACGAGGTTGAGGATCTTGAGTGCCGCCCGCGTATCGGCGAACGTGATGACGAGAGCCTTGGCCTTGGCGAGCCCGGCCGAAGTCAGCGCCTCGCGCCGGGACGCATCACCGTAGACAACCGCGCCGCCGTCCGCGGCCGCCTCGCCGACGCGTCCCGGATCCGAATCGAGCGCGATGTAGGGAATGTCCTCGGCCTCGAGCAGGCGCGCGAGATTCTGCCCGCTGCGCCCGTAGCCGCAGACGATGACGTGATCCTGCCGCGACATCGACTTCGCCGCGATCTGCGTTACCTGCGCCGCGCGCGCGAGCCAATCGCTGGCGGTCAGCCTGCGCACGATCGGCTCGGCAAACTGAATGATGATCGGCGACAACAGCATGGACAGGATCATCGCCGCGAGCACCGGCTGCGTGAGTTCCGGTGGAATGAGCGAGTTGTCCCTGGCCAGTGCGAGCATCACCAGCGCGAGTTCGCCGGCCTGCGCCAGGTAGAAGCCGGTACGCAGTGCCAACGGCGTTGGCGAACCGAACAGGCGGGACAGCGCGACGATGAGCGCGAATTTGACGACGACCGGCCCCAGCAGGAGCAGCGCCACCCAGCCGATGCCCGCGAGCACGACCTTGAGGTCGAGCACCATCCCGACCGTGATGAAAAAAAGGCCCAGCAGGACGTCGCGGAAAGGCTTGATGTCCTCTTCGACCTGGTAGCGGTATTCGGTTTCCGCGATCAGCATTCCGGCGAGGAACGCACCCAGCGCCAGTGACAGCCCCAGCAACTCGGTCAGGGCGCCCAGTCCGAGCGTGACCAGAAGGACATTCAGCACGAACAATTCGGACGAACGCTGCCGCGCAACCAGGTGGAACCACGCGCGCATCGGCTTTTGCCCGAAGTAGAGGATCACCGTCAGCGCAACGGTCGCCTTGACAACGGCAATCCCCAGCGCCTGGGCAATGTCGCTTCCCGCCCCGCCCAGCGACGGGATCACGATCAGGAACGCGACCACCGCCAGGTCCTGGAAGAGCAGGATGCCCATGATGTCGCGCCCGTGCGGCGTCCCCAGCTCCATCCGCTCCGCGAGCATCTTGGACACGATGGCGGTCGAACTCATCGCCAGCGCACCGCCCAGAACCAGGCCGGCCTTCCAGCCATAGCCGAGAAAGTGCAACGCAAGCATGGCGGAGGCCGTCGTGATCGCGACCTGCGCCAGGCCCAGGCCGAACACCGTGCGCCCCATGGCACGCAGCTGCGGCAGGCTGAATTCCAGCCCGATCGAAAACATCAGGAACACGATGCCGAATTCGGCGAGGTGGCGGGTGTCCGCATCGTCCGGCACCCATCCGAATGCATGCGGACCGACGGCGATGCCGACGAGCAGATAACCAAGAATTGCCGGCAGCCGGACCAGGCGGCAGACCACCACGACAAAGACCGCGGCCGCGAGCAGGACGAGGATCAGTTGGAGAGTCGATTGCACAAATTCGGCGCCGTGTTCTGCGCGCCGCGCCGCGGCTCGCACAATACTTTGCGACGGGTCCATCCCGAAATTACCATCCCGGGCGCCTCTTTGGGGGGAAAGCTATACTTGGCCGGTGAATGCGCGAAATGACCCGCAGTCGGGACATGCCAGGCTTGCCGTCGATCCGGCGCGCGCGATCGCACTCGCCCGCGACGTGCTCGCCACCGAGGCGCGTGCGATCACGGCCTTGTCTGCGCGCCTGGGCGCGCCGTTCGTGGCCGCGGTCGAATTGATCCTCAATTGCCGCGGGCGCATTGTCGTCTCCGGAATCGGAAAATCGGGCCATATCGGACGCAAGCTCGCCGCCACACTTGCCTCCACCGGGACTCCGGCCTTCTTCGTGCATCCCGCGGACGCGTCGCACGGCGACCTGGGAATGATCACGCCGGACGATATCGTCCTGATGTTGTCGAATTCCGGCGAGACCGACGAGCTGGTCGCGCTGACGCCGCACTTGAAGCGCGAAGGCGCGCGGCTCATCAGCCTGACCGGCAACGAGCAGAGTTCTCTCGCGCAGGCCGCCGACGTGCACCTCGATGCGGCCGTCGACGTGGAAGCGTGTCCACTTGGTCTCGCACCTACCGCGAGCACCACCGCTGCGCTCGCGCTGGGTGACGCGCTGGCTCTCGCCCTGCTCGACGCGCGCGGCTTTTCGGCCGAGGATTTCGCGCGCTCGCATCCGGGCGGCGCACTCGGACGGCGGTTGCTTACACGCGTGTCCGACGTGATGCGCACCGGCAGCAGGTTGCCGGTGTCGGAGCTCACCGCCACGCTGGCGGACGCAATCGTCGAAATGAGCCGCAAGGGCATGGGCATGACCGCGGTCGTCGACGCCCACGGCCGCGTCGCGGGCATATTCACGGACGGCGATCTCCGCCGCTGCCTCGACCGCATCCGCGATGTCGCGGCGGTCAAGGTCGCCGACATCATGACGGCGACGCCACGCACCATCTCCGCCGACCGTCTCGCCGTGGACTGCGTGGACGTGATGGAGGCGGCGCCCAAGGTTTCCCAGCTGCTGGTCGTCGACGATCAGCGCAGGTTGATCGGCGCGCTGCATCTGCACGACCTGTTCCGCGCGAGGATCGTGTGATGCCCACCGATGCGTTGGTCCGCGCGCGCCGCGTGCGCCTCCTCACCTGCGACGTCGACGGCGTTCTCACCGATGGCCGCATCTATGTCGACGATCACGGCCACGAGACCAAGGCATTTTCCGCGCTCGACGGCGTGGGCATCGGCCTCCTGCAACGCGCGGGAATCACCGTGGCGTGGATCACCGGCAGTGCAGCACCCGCGGTGATGCATCGCGCCCGCCGCTGCAATGTCACGCATGTCGTACTCGATGCCGCGGAAAAACTTGCGCCCTGGGAGGCGCTGCGCACGAATTTGGGGTTGGCGGCGGCAGATTGCGCTCACATCGGCGACGACCTGCCCGACCTCGCGATCTTTCACGCCTGCGGCTTTGCCGTCACGGTGCCGCACGCACCGGCAAGCGTGCGCGAACATGCGCACTACGTTACCGCGCGAAACGGCGGCGCCGGCGCCGTGCGGGAGTTGGCCGAACTGATTCTCGCCGCGCAGGGCAGGCACCTCGATCAATCCATCCCGCCGCCACGGGCAGCTTAGTCGCCGCAATGGCAATCAATCGTCCCTCCCGAAGCTGGATCGACCGCGCGACTGCATGGTCGCCCGTGCTGCTGTTAGGCGGGCTCGCCGCGCTCACGTATTGGCTCGATGCGCAGGTGCAGCCGCCGGCACCGCGGCGCGACGGTTCCCTGCGGCACGATCCGGACATCATTGTCGAAGGCGTGCGCGTCCTCAAGCTCGATCCGGAGGGCCGTCCGTTGCAGTCGCTGTCGGCCCGCCGCGCCCTGCACTTCGCCGATGACCAGACCACCGATTTTCTGGACGTCGTGCTGGCAGAGACGCGCCAGGGCAAGCCGCCCTTCCGCATCACAGCCGACCTGGCCACGCTCACCGCCGATCGCGAGAACGTGTATTTCAAGGGACAGGTCCGCGCCGTCCGCGAAGCGACACCCGCCGTCGGCAACGAGCCCGCGTCCGGTCCGCTGACGCTGTCCACCGAATTTCTGCACGTGATGCCCAATCAGGAAATTGCACGCACGGACAAGGCGGTGACGATCACGGACCCCCGTGGGATAATCAATGCGACGGGGATGGAGGCCGACAGCAAGGCCAGGACGATCAAGTTCAAATCCGGCGTCAGCGGACACATGGAACCCAGGAAATAGCCGATGACGCGCCGTTCGCCTTCGCTCGGCTCACTATTGTGCATCGTTCTGTGTCTTGCGCTCTGCTGCGCGCCGTCGGCGCAGGCGGAAAAAGCGGATCGCGAAAAGAACATCGATTTCCAGGGCGACACGGGTGGCGGCAACGCGGAGACCAAGACGGGCGAACTGGTCGGCCATGTCATCATCACGCAAGGCACCATGGCGATCCAGGCCGACCGCGTTACCTTCAAGCAGAACGCGGACAACTCGCTGTCAGCCACGGCCTACGGCAACCCGGTCCGTTTCCGGGAGAAACGCGACGGGGCCGACGACTACTACGAGGGTTACGCGCAGCGCATCGTTTACGACGGCGAAAGGCGCTTTGTCGAACTGTTCGAAAACGCCCTGCTGAAAAAATCCGGCAACGAAATTCGCAGCAACTATATTTCCTACAGCGCCGCAACCGAAAATTTTTCCGCGGAAGGTCGTCCCGACATCAAGCCGGCGGCTGCCGGTGACTCGCCGCTGGGTGCGCGCGTGCGCGGAACGTTCCAGCCCAAGAGCGAAGAGAAATCCGCCAAGCCGGCTGCGAAGGACAAGGACTCGGCCGCCGCCTCGAAGGACAAGGACAAGGGCGCCGCCGCGAAGTCGGCTCCGCCACTGACGCTGAAGCCGTCCGGAGACCTGGCGCCCGCGAAATGAGCAAGCTGTCGGCGGCTCAACTTCGAAAACGCTACAAGGCGCGCACGGTCGTCCACGACGTCTCGCTCGACGTCGCGAGCGGCGAGGTCGTCGGATTGTTGGGGCCGAACGGTGCCGGCAAGACCACCTGCTTCTACATGATCGTCGGATTGATCGCTGCCGATGGCGGCCGCATTGAACTCGATGGCGAGAACCTGTCGCGGCTGCCCATACACCGCCGCGCGCGCCGTGGCCTGTCCTACCTGCCGCAGGAAGCGTCGATTTTCCGCAAACTCACGGTCGCGGAAAACGTGCGCGCCATCCTCGAATTGCAGGACCTGGACGCGGACACGCTTTCCAACCGGCTCGACGCGCTGCTGGAAGACCTTTCGATATCGCATCTGGCCGATGCGCCCGCCATTTCGTTGTCGGGCGGCGAGCGACGGCGTTGCGAGATCGCGCGCGCGCTCGCCACCCGGCCTCGCTTCATCCTGCTGGACGAGCCTTTCGCCGGGGTGGACCCGATCGCGGTGCTCGACATCCAGAAGATAATCGGCTTCCTCAAGGAACGCGGGATCGGCGTGCTCATCACCGACCACAACGTCCGCGAAACGCTCGGCATCTGCGACCGCGCCTACATCATCAACGAGGGCCGGGTGCTCGCATCCGGCGCGCCGGGCGAGATTGTCTATAATGAGGACGTTCGCAAGGTCTACCTGGGCGAACACTTCCGGCTCTGATCTGAGCGGACCAAGGCGCAATGAAGCAAACGCTCCAGCTCAAGCTCACGCAACATCTGACGCTGACTCCGCAGTTGCAGCAGTCGATACGGCTGCTGCAACTGTCGACGCTCGAGCTCAACGCCGAAGTCGACCGGATGTTACAGGAAAATCCCCTGCTCGAACGCGAGGACGGGGACGAGGAGGTCCCGCCGCAGGAATTCCCGCTGGCCGGAACCGCGCCGGGCCCAGTCACCACCGAACGGGTCAGCCGCGACGATGGCGATGGTGACGGCGACAGCGACGGCATGCACGGCGCCGATGCCGCACCCACGCGCGACGACCTTCCGGACGTGACCGATTTCTCGGACTACGGCGGCGGCGGCACCGATGGCGATTGGGGCGGCGGCAGCGGCAGTTCCAACGACGAAGACGATTTTTCCCCGCAGCAGATCGCGACCAGCTCGCTGCGCGACCATCTGATGGGCCAGTTGGCACTTCTCAATCTGCCGCTGCGCGACCGGCAGGTCGTCGCCGCGCTGATCGATGCGCTCGACGACGACGGCTATCTGGCGTCAACGCTCGAGGAAATCGCCGACATGTTCTCCGAACACGACGCGCTCGAGCCCGAAGAGTTGACGATCGGTCTCAAGTACCTGCAAAGCTTCGAGCCCGCGGGTGTCGGCGCCCGCAATCCGGCCGAATGCCTGTCGCTGCAGTTGAAGCTGCTGCCGGCGGCAACGCCGTTTCGCGCCGAGGCGCTGAAGATCGTCGAGGGCCACCTGCCCTTGCTGGCCAGCCGCGACTTCACCAAGTTGAAGCGGGTGCTGCATTGCGACGATGCCTGTGTCAAGTCCATGCGGGAACTGATCCGAAGCTTGAGCCCGCGGCCGGGCGCTGCGTTTTCCAGGGACGAGGCGAACTATGTCGTTCCCGACGTGGTCGTACGCAAGATACGCGGACAATGGGTCGCGTCGCTCAACGAGGCTGCGATGCCCAAGTTGCGCCTCAATCGAATCTACGCCGACATCCTTACGCGCAACCGCGAATCCTCGAACCAGCAGCTTGCCGCACAATTGCAGGAAGCCAAGTGGCTGATCCGCAACGTGCAGCAGCGCTTCGATACGATCCTGCGCGTCGCCAAGGCCATCGTCGAACGCCAGCGCCGTTTTTTCGAACATGGGGAAATCGCGATGCGCCCGATGGTGTTGCGTGAAATCGCCGACATGCTCACGCTGCACGAGTCGACGATTTCGCGTGTTACCACGCAGAAATACATGCTGACCCCGCGCGGCACGTTCGAGCTCAAGTATTTTTTCGGCAGCCACGTCGCGACCGACTCGGGGGGCGCGGCCTCGGCCACGGCCATCCGCGCGCTGATCAAGCAGCTGGTCGCCGCAGAAGACGCGAAATCGCCGCTGACCGACAGCCGGATTGCGGACGTGCTGGGTGAACAGGGCATCATTGTCGCGCGCCGCACCATTGCCAAGTACCGGGAGGCACTCTCGATTCCTCCCATCAACCTGCGCAAGGTCCTGTAGTTTGCCCTGCGCGTTCGCAGCAGTTCCAAAGCAACTCGAGAGGAGAGCTTGATGAATTTGAACCTCACTGGCGTTCACCTGGAAATCACGCCCGCGATCCGCGCCTATGTGGTGGCGAAAATGGACCGCGTGACGCGACACTTCGATCATGTGATCGACGTGAACGTGGTGCTGTCGGTGGACAAGCTGCGACAAAAAGTCGAGGCGAACGTGCATGTGCGGGGCAAGGAAATCCACGCGGAATCGACCGAGCCGGACATGTACGCGGCCATCGATTCGCTCGCAGACAAGCTCGACCGTCAGGTTGTAAGATACAAGGAGAAACTGTCCACGCATCGCGTGGATCGCGGTACGATCGAACGTTCGCTCGGCCCCGTGGAGCCAGGGCCCGCGGATTGAAACTGTCGGCCGACTAGGGCCTGCCCGATGAACCAGATCGCCGATCTGCTGCCCGCCGCCAACATCGCGCTGGACCTCGACGTGCCGACCAAGCCACGCCTGTTCGAGGCGGCCGGCAAACTTTTCGCGGCGAACACTGCAATGGACGCAGAAACCATCGCCGGAAGCCTCGCGGCGCGCGAAAAACTTGGTTCGACCGGATTGGGTCAGGGCATCGCGATCCCGCATGGACGCATCCGCGGCCTGACCGAGGCGCGCGGCGCATTCGCCCGACTGAAGACGGCCATACCCTTCGATGCTCCCGATGGCAAGCCGGTATCGCAGGTGTTCGTGCTCCTCGTGCCTGAAAAGGCCACTGACCTGCACCTGCAACTATTGTCGGAACTCGCGCAGATGTTTTCGGAGCGCACATTCCGCGACAAACTTGCCGCTGCAACCAGCGCTGCCGAACTCGCCACGCTGTTCCGGGACTGGCAGGCAACATGATCAGCGACGGGGCCGTCATCCGTCAGGTCAGCGTCGAGCGAGTTTTCGACGACAATCGCGAACGGTTGGGCCTCCACTGGCACGGGGGCCAACAGGGCGGCAGCCGCGTGCTGACCGGGGATTCGGCATTGAAACCCACCGTCGGCCAGGTCGGCCACATGAATTTCATCCATCCGTTCCGGATCCAGATTCTCGGCGCGGCGGAGGCGGCATACCTGCGCGCTCTGCCGGAAGACGAACTCCAGCGCTCGCTGAACCGTCTGTTCACGACCGAGCTGGTGGCCGTCGTCATCGCCAACGACGAGGCCATGCCGCAGCACCTGCTCGACCAGTGCAATGCGCACCACATCGCGGTGTTCACGTCGCAGCAGCCATCGCCGCACATCGTCGACGTATTCCGGCTGTATCTCGCGCGGGTACTCGCCGAATCGACGACGTTGCATGGCGTGTTCCTCGACGTCCTGGAAATGGGCGTGCTGATCACCGGCGCATCGGCAATCGGCAAGAGCGAACTCGCGCTGGAGCTCATATCTCGCGGCAACGGACTCGTCGCCGACGACATCGTCGAACTGTTTCGCATTTCGCCGGATACCATCGAGGGCCGTTGTCCGGCGGTATTGCGCGACTTCCTTGAAGTGCGCGGAATCGGCGTCCTCAACATTCGCACGATTTTCGGCGAGACCGCCGTGCGCCCGCGCAAGCTCCTGAAACTGCTTGTCCACCTGGAAGACCACGGCCACGAGGCCTTCACCGAACTCGACCGGCTGCAGGTCAATGCGACGTACCAGGACGTGCTGGCCGTCCCCATTCGCAAGGTCACGATTCCCGTCGCCGCGGGCCGCAACCTTGCGGTTCTGGTCGAAGCCGCCGTGCGCAATTTCGTGCTGAATCAGCGCGGCATCGACAGCACGAAGGAGTTCATCGAGCGGCAGCAAAAGCTGATGGAGGATGGAAACTGAGTGGCGACTGAGCGGAAACCGGGTGTGGCCGCATGGACCTGCTGCTGATCGGCGGCGTTTCGGGCTCCGGCAAGAGCGTGGCACTGGCGGCGCTCGAAGACTCGGGCTATTACTCGATCAACAATCTGCCGCCGTCGCTGTTGGCGGAGACGGCAGCGTACCTTGCGCGCAGTGGACAGGAGCGCGTCGCCGTCGCGCTCGACGTCAAGACCGGGCCGGGCCTGCCGGGTCTGGCCGACGCGATAAGCGCCGCCAAACGCGCCGGCTGGACCGTGCGCTTCCTCTATCTCGATGCCAAGTCCGACACTTTGGTCAAGCGTTTTTCGGAAACCCGCCGCCGGCACCCGTTTTCGAGCAACGAGCGCACGCTGACCGAGGCCATCGCATACGAGCGGGCGCTGCTCGCGGAAGCGCGCGAACTGGGCTTCGCCTTCGATACCAGCGATCTTTCCGCGGCGGCATTGCGCGGCTGGATCAAGGATTTCATTTCCGTCGATCCATCGAAGCTCACGCTGCTGTTCGAATCGTTCGGATTCAAGCATGGCGCACCCTTGGATGCGGACCTCGTATTCGACGTGCGGTGCCTGCCTAATCCCCACTACGAGCCTGCGTTGGCACCGCTGACCGGCAAGGACAAGCCCGTCGTGAAATTCCTCGAAGCGTTTCCCGAAGTCGAGCGGATGTATGGCGACATCTACCATTTCGTCGCCAGCTGGTTGCCCGACTATGCGCGCGACAACCGCAATTACCTCACGGTCGCGATCGGCTGCACGGGCGGCCACCACCGTTCCGTTTACCTGGCAGAGCGCCTCGCCAGGACATTCTCGCCGCGCTACCAGGTGCTGACCCGCCACCGTGAATTGCCCACGGGGTCAGACGATTAGAACGTCGGCGCTACAATCACTCAAATGAATCCGCCGCAGACCATCACGCTGGCCTTCACCGGTGCCTCGGGGATGCCGTACGGGCTGCGCTTGCTCGAGTGCCTCCTTGCGGCGCGGTGCCGTGTCTACCTGCTCTATTCATCGGCGGCACAGCTCGTCGCCAAGCAGGAATGCGATCTCACATTGCCCGTGCAACCGCGTGAGTCGGTGCGCATGTTCAGCGAACGTTATGGCGCGCGGGACGGCCAGCTCAGTGTCTTCGCGCGTGAGGATTGGCTGGCTCCCGTAGCCTCCGGCTCCAATCCCGCCGACGCGATGGCCATATGCCCGTGCAGCATGGGCACGCTGGGCGCGATCGCGCACGGCCTGGCGGACAACCTGATCGAGCGGGCCGCCGACGTGATGTTGAAGGAGCGTCGCCCGCTCATCCTCGTGCCGCGCGAAACGCCGCTGTCCGCGATCCATCTCGACAACATGCTGAAGCTGGCGCGCGCGGGCGCAGTGATCCTCCCCCCGGCGCCGGGCTTCTATACCCGGCCGCAGACGGTTGCCGATATCGTCGATTTCGTCGTCGCGCGAGTTCTGGACCAGCTGCGCGTGCCGCATGACCTCGTGCCGCGCTGGGGAGAGGATCGCGCCGCGTCCGTCGCACCTGCCGCACGGTCCGTCTGATGTGGCCGTTCGCCCAGGTCGCCGTGAATCGGCAATCCCATGCGTTGCCGCTGTTTCCCTTGTCGTCCGTATTGTTCCCGGGCGGACTCCTGCCGCTCAAGATATTCGAGCAACGCTACATTGACATGGCCAAATCCTGTCTGAAGGAAGGCATTCCGTTCGGCGTGTGCCTGATCACGCACGGCGAAGAGGTCGCAACCACGCGCGGCGCCCCGCCCGAATTCGCGAAAGTAGGCACTGAAGCGCGGATCGTCGATTTCGACATGCCGCAGCTCGGCATCCTGCATGTCGCCACGCGCGGCGAAGCGCGGTTCCAGGTGCAAAGCCACACGGTCGAGGCGTCCGGACTCATCATGGGCGAGGTAATGCCCATCGCCGCGGAGCCACAGTTGTCGCTCGCGGAGGCCTTTGCGCCGCTTGCCAGCCTTCTCGAACTGATCGTGAGTCGCGTCGGC
>JAYTIR010000052.1:0-6780 GCA_043731765.1 Burkholderiales bacterium | reverse complement strand
CGCGCCCTCGGGCCGAGATGCTGGATCGCTGGGCGCGCGCGGCCGCGCTGGCCGAACCCGATGCTCGCCAGGCGGCGATCTGGGCGATACGCGAAGCCGCGCACGCGGCTGGGGTCGTGCCGTCTTCGGTGCAGGACCTCTACGTCGCGCGCGGCGCGGAAAAATGGTCGGACCGCACCGTACCTGCATTGAATCTCCGCGGCTGGAGTTACCAGACGTGCCGGGCGGCGTTCCGCGCCGCGGCGAAAATCGACGCGGGCCTGCTTATCTTCGAGCAGGCGGTCGGCGAGGCAATCTACGCCGTGCAGCCGCCGGCCGAGTACACGGCGGCAGTCCTCGCGGCCGCGATGCGCGAAGGACATGCGGGCCCGGTCTTTCTCCAGGCCGATCACGATCAGGTGAACGCGAAGGCCTATTTCGCCAACCCGCAGGCAGAGATCGTGCGTCTGCAAGACGTGATGCGCACGCAGATCGCCGCCAGTTTTTTCAACATCGACGTCGACGCCTCGACCGTCGTCGACTTGTCGTTGCCGACGGTCGTGGATCAGCAACGGCTGAATGCGGAACTGACGGCGGCATTCACGCGTTTCGTGCGCGAGAATGAGCCGCCCGGGGTGACGATTTCCGTTGGCGCGGAGATCGGCGAGGTTGGCCACCACAACACCACGCCAGAGGAAATGCGCGCGTTCATGGTGACCTATCCGCAGGCGCTTGCCGCCGGCGGCAAGGACACAATCGGCGTGAGCAAGGTCAGCGTGAACTCGGGGACCTATCACGGCGGCAAGGTCCTCCCCGATGGCAGTCTCGCGCCGCTGAATGTCGGATACGACACGTTGCGCGACATCTCGCGCGTGTGCCGCGAAGACTTCGGCCTGGCCGGCGTGGTGCAGCATGGCGCGTCGACGCTCCCACGCGAACAGCTGTCGAAGTTTCCGGAAACGGGCACAGTCGAGATTCACCTGGCGCTGGGCTTCAATAACCTGATCTTTGACCACCCGCGCCTGCCGCAGGCGGTCAAGGATGAGATCCGGGCGTACATCTTCGCCCATCATGCGCACGAGCGTGCCGCCGACGAGACGGACGCCCAGTTCGTGTACAACATTCGCAAGAAGGCGTGGGCCGGCATGAAGGAGCGTTTCTGGGACCTGCCGGCCGATGTCCAGGAAGACATCATGCTGTCGCTGGAAGAGATGTTCGGCGACATGTTCGTGCGGATGAATGTCGGGCAGACAAAGGAGCTCGTTGCGCTGCATACGCGTCCGAGCGTTGTGCCGGTGCCGCTGCCGGCGGGGCTTGCCAGGATGCTGACGCTCGCGGCGTAGCTTGTCAGAAGCGCCGGTGCGATCGGCCGGCAGTCCGAAGATAGCGCGGAGTATTCACAACGCGCACTTTCAGGAGGAAACATGAGTCAGTACTTCGAAGCGATGTTTCGTAGGTGTGGATTGTGCGTGATAGCCCTTGCGTGGGCGGCGTCGTCGGCGTCGGTTTGGGCCGCGCCGACCGAAGTCAAGTGGGCGCAGTGGAAGTCAACCGAAGTCGGCGAGAAGACGATGGCCGAACTCAAGGCGGCCTTCGAGAAGGACAACCCCGATGTCACGTTGACCCTGGTGGACTCGCCGTTTGCCGGTTTCCATGACAAGGCGGTCGTGCTGTTCCAGGCCAAGAAACTGGCCGACGTGCTGCTCATTCAGGTCGACTGGGTCGCGGAGTTCGCCGATCTGGGAATTCTCGAGCCACTGGACGACTGGATCGCGAAGGAACCGAAGTCGTTCATGGACAACATTCCGCCCACCTTCCATCAGAAGTGGCGCGGCAAGCAGTACTACCTGCCCATCGAGAGCGGCGCGGTCGCGCTGTTCTACAACACGGAGATCTTCAAGAACGCCGGCATCGCCGGGCCCCCGAAGACCTGGGACGAGTACGTCGCCGTGGCGAAGAAGGTGACCAATCCCGACAAGAAAATTTTCGCCACGACGTCCACGTTGCAGATCGAACCGCCGACCAACATGACCTACGACATCTACCCGCTGATTCTGCAGGCCGGCGGCAACCTGATCGATGAGAAGACCAACAAAGCGGTGTTCAACAGTCCCGCCGGGGTGAAGGCAGTCGAACGCTATGTGGACCTGGTCAACAAAGACAAGATCGCCGTGCCCGGTGTGCTCAGCAACGGCGAAAAGGAAAAGCGCGCCAATTTCGCCGCCGGCAACGTCGCGATGATGTTCGAAGGGCCGTGGGGCATCGCCATCCAGAAGCAACTCAATCCAAATCTCAAATACGACATCGCGACTTTGCCCGCGGGGGCGACCACGGGGACGATGGTGCGCGGTTCGCTCAACAGCGTGACGACGCAGGCACAGAACAAGGAGGCAGCGTGGAAGTTCGTCCGCTGGCTGTCCGGGCCGACCGGCATCGAATTGTGGTCGAAGAGCACCGGCGCCTTTCCTGCGCGCCGCGACGTGGCCGATCAGGCCTGGTTCAAGGAAAAGACCCTGTTCCAGGCCTTTGCCCAGCAGATGCAATTGCCGAATGCGCGCTCGCCTTTCCTCGGCATGCCCAACGCGGTCCAGATGAACAAGATCATGACCACCGAAGTGCAGAACGTCGTGCAGGGAAAGAAAGCTGCCCAGCAGGCGCTCGACGACGCTGCCGCCGAATGGAACAAGATCCTCGCGTCGAGCAAGTAGCATGCAGGCCTTGATGCCATCCGCCGTGCAACCCGGCGCGAGATAGTCATCGAACGCCCGGCTGGCGCCCCGGCGCGCGGCGCCGCCGGGACGCCGCGATGGGGAACGGTCAAAGCCCCGACCTTCCGCCGCCGCTATCGCCAGGAAATCCAGGCGTACGCTTTCCTGTGGCCGGCTTTGCTGATCCTCGGACTGCTGATGGTGTATCCATTGCTGCAGGTGTTCCGGATGAGCTTCTACCAGGTCACCCTGCGCAAGGAGACCTGGATCGGTCTCGAAAACTATGCCGAGTTGCTGCAGACCGCGCTGTTCTGGAAGGTCCTGTGGCAGACGATCCTGTTCACCGCCGGCAGCGTGACGTTGCACCTGCTGCTTGGACTGGGCCTCGCGCTGCTGTTGCACGCCAGGATCAATGCCCGCGTCCGCAATTTCGCGCGCGGGCTGCTGATCATCCCGTGGCTGCTCGCGCCGACCGTCGCCGGAATGATCTGGGTGCTGATGCTGGCGCCGTTCGGTGTCGTCAACGGCTTGCTCGCCACGATGGGCCTGCTGGATTCGGGCGCGACGATCACCTGGCTCGGCAGTCCCGACACCGCGCTCTTTTCGGTGACCGCGATGAATGTCTGGCGCGCGTTTCCGTTTTTCATGGTGATGCTGCTCGCCGGTTTGCAGGCGATCCCCGAAGAGTTGTATGAGGCGGCGGACATCGACGGCACCTCGTCGGTCGCCAAGTTCTGGTACATCACGCTGCCGGGCCTGCGCGGCGTGATCACCACGATCGTCTTGCTGGATTCGATCTGGACCTTTCGCGCGTTCGACCCGGTGTACGTGATGACGGGCGGCGGGCCGACCAACTCGTCCGAAGTGCTCGCCACGGCGATCTATTTCGATGCGTTCCAGAAACTCAAATTCGGCTACGCATCGGCCGAGGCGATCGTGATGTTCCTGATCCTGTTCACGGTCAGCGCCTTCTACGTGCGGCGCGCGGTGCGTGAAATTGGCTGACCGCCGCCCCGCACGCTGGGGAATCCGCGCGCGGCGGCGCGCCGCGCATATCGCGATCTACGCGATCCTCGCGGCGGTCACGCTCATCATGCTGTTCCCGATCGCCTGGATGCTGACGGTGTCGGTCCGGCCCAACCTCGAAGTGATGAAGATCCCGCCCGACTGGATTCCGGCGGTCTTCACCCTCGAAGCGTACAACAAGGTCCTGCGCAGTGGGCGCTACCTGCAGACGTTCGTCAACACCTACTTCGTCGCGCTGATGGTGACACTGGTTTCGCTGTTCATCGGCGCGATGGCGGCGTACGCGCTCGCCCGGTTTCGTTTCAAGGGCCAGCGCGCCGTGCTGATGTTCCTGATCACGACGCAAATGTTTCCGCTGGTGCTGCTGTGCATTCCCTACTTCCAGGTGGTGGTTAAGCTCGGCCTGTACGACACGCTCACCTCGCTGATCATCGTCTACGTCACGTTCACGCTGCCCTTCTGCACCCTGATGCTGCGCAGCTACTTTGCACAGATACCCAAGGACATGGAAGAAGCGGCGATGGTCGACGGTTGCACGCGGGTCGGCGCCATTGTGCGCACGCTGCTGCCGCTCTCGTACCCCGCGCTGATCGGCGCCGGCCTGTACACGTTCCTCCTGGCCTGGAACGAATTCCTGTTCGCGGTGGTGCTGATCGAGGCCTGGGAAAAGCGGGTGATCACGATGGCGATCTACAGCCTGATGGCGGAGTTCGTCACCGACTGGAGCATGATGATGGCGTTCTCGGTCCTGGCCAGCGCCCCGCTGGTGATTGCTTTCATCTTTCTCCAGCGCTACATGGTGCGCGGCATGACGGCCGGGGCGATCACCTCGTGACGGCCGAGGCGGCCGACGTGGGCAAGGCGGCGGCGCCGTTCGATGTCGTCGGACTGGGTGTCAACGCACTGGACTTGATCGCCGTCATCGACGGCTTCCCGGTGCCCGATTCGAAGGAGCCGATCCAGGAATTCGCAGTGCAGGGCGGTGGGATGACCGCGACGGCGATGGTCGCCTGCGCCCGGCTCGGGTTGCGCGCCCGCTATATCGGAAAAATCGGTACCGATCTGTTTGCACGGCTCTCGCTGCGCCTGCTCAAGAGCGAGGGCGTCAACGTGCGCGGCGTCATCCGGGCGCAAGGAAGCCCCGGCCACGTCAGCATCGTGCTGGCCGACCGCGGCTCCGCACAGCGGACATTGTTCTTCCGGCGGCCGCCGGCGTACGACATCCGCGTGGAGGAACTCGACCGGACGGCGATCACGTCCGGCCGCTTGCTGCATGTCGACGGGGTCGACGCGGACGCCGCGGTGCAGGCGATCGAGTGGGCGCGCGCGGCCGGGATGCGAGTCACGATGGATGGCGAGCGCATCGTCCCCGGCATCGAACACGTGTGGCCGCGCGTCGACCTCCTGGTGTGCAATCCGCGCTTCCTGGCCGCGGTGACCGGGACGTCGTCGTCGGAGGACGGCCTGCGGGCGCTGGCCGCGCGCGGTCCCGCGCGCGTCGCGGTGACTCTGGGGGAACACGGCGTGCTGGCGCTGACCGAGGGGCGGTTCATCCGCATTCCGGGCTTCGCGGTGGATCCGGTCGACACCAACGGCGCCGGCGACGTTTTCCATGGTGCGTGCGCGGTCGGCGAACTGCGGGACTGGCCTTTCGAATGGACGCTGACATTCGCCAACGCGGTCGCCGCGATGAAATGCCGCGCGCTCGGTGGCCGGGCGGGAATCCCGCGATTGGACGAAGTCACGCACTTCCTCGCGGAACGTGGGCACAGCGAAATCACCAGGGCGCTGGAAGCGCCCGCCGTTCATTCCGGGAATGCGACCGGAGACTGAAAGAGGTTCCGCACTGGCGATGACTCACGCCAAGGCTTTCCACCCAAGTCCGCTAACGAATGGCGTTGCTCGTCGCCGGATCGAACAGGTGGGCACGCCTTAAGTCGAAGGCGAGACGATGCGCGGCGCCGTCGCGTGCCGCGGTTTCGGATTCGACGCGCGCTACCAGCGCCTGCTCTCCGATCGACGCGTTCAGGAACGCTTCGTTGCCCATCATCTCGACGACATCGATCATGGCGTCCAGGCAGGACTCCGCGGCGCGTTCCGGATGCAGCGCCGCATCGCGGATGTCCTCGGGCCGCAGGCCCAGCACGACGTCACGATCGATCCACGGACCGGCCTTGTCGCGGGTCCATTCGGCCGGAAACGGCAATCGGAACGCGGCGCTGCGGAAGTAGATGCACCCGTCCGCTTCCTCGATCGAACCCTTCAGGAAATTCATCGCCGGACTGCCGATGAAGCCGGCGACGAACATGTTCTCCGGATTTCTGTAGATGTCGAGCGGCGTTCCGACCTGCTGGACGCGGCCGTCCTTCATGACCACGATCCGGTCGCCCATCGTCATCGCTTCGGTCTGGTCGTGCGTGACGAAGATCATCGTCGTCTGCAGCCGGTTGTGCAGCTTGGACAATTCCGCGCGCATCTGCACCCGCAGCTTGGCGTCCAGGTTCGACAGCGGCTCGTCCATCAGGAATACCGCGGGCTCGCGGACGATCGCGCGGCCCAGCGCGACACGCTGCCGCTGTCCGCCGGACAGCGCTTTCGGCGTCCGTTCGAGGAACGTCTCGATCCCCAGCAGTTTTGCCGCTGCCCGCACCCGCTGGTCGGTCGCCTCGCGCGGCAAGTCGCGGCGCCGGAGGGCAAAGGCCATGTTGGCATAGACCGTCATGTGCGGATACAGGGCGTAGTTCTGGAACACCATCGCGATGTCGCGGTCTTTCGGCGGCACGTCATTGACCAGTCGATCGCCGATGTAGATCTCGCCGTCGGTGACGTCTTCGAGTCCCGCGATCATGCGCAGCGTCGTCGTCTTGCCGCAGCCGGAAGGACCGACCATGACCACGAATTCCTTGTCGGGAATTTCGAGGTCGAGGTCGTGGACTACAACACTGTCGCCGAAGCTTTTCGAAACGCCTTTCAGCGTGACGGCTGCCATTGCGTGTTTTCCTCCATCCAGGTTAGCAGGGCGCTTGCGGATTGTAGGGGAAAGCCGGTCCCCGCGACCGGGCGGTCG
>JAYTIR010000051.1:0-2223 GCA_043731765.1 Burkholderiales bacterium | reverse complement strand
GCGAAGGCGTCACAAACGTGGCGCCGTTTCGACGTCCCACCGGGATCGCCAGCGAGGCAACCAGAGAACATATTGGCCACGTCGCGCTCCCGACTTTCCCGGGCGAGGGGGAAACGGCACGGGCGGCAGGCAGGCGGGGAAGGGCGAAGATCTTCAAATCGGCACGAAAATGTGCTATGATTCAAGGCTGTAAAAAGCACCAAAGCGCCAAGCACGAAAAAGCACGGGATAAGAACACATTCGGCAGGGCAAGTAACGGATGGGCTGGGCACAGCTCATTTTTTTTTGGTTTTGCGCAAAAAATGAACGGAAAACTGGGCGAATTGCTGGCAATGACGCTGCCCCCGATGGGGTACGAACTGGTCGACTGGGAAATGTCCCGGAGCCGGATGGTGCGCGTCTTCATCGACAAGCCGAAAGGCATCGATGTCGACGATTGCGCCCGCGTCAGCAATCACCTGACCCGGTTGTTCACCGTGGAGAACATCGAATACGAACGCCTTGAAGTGTCGTCGCCGGGGCTCGACCGGCCGCTCACCAAACTCGCGGACTACGCGCGTTTCAGCGGCGAGGAAGCGCAGGTCCACCTGCATGAGCTGACCGACGGCGTGCGCCGCATCAAGGGAGTATTGCGCGGGACCGAGGGCGAAAACGTCCTCGTGGAAACCGAAACCGGCGTGCGGACGATTCCGTTCGCTGTCATCGACCGGGGTCGGCTGGTGCCGAAGATCGAGTGGAGAAAAGCAAAATGAACCGCGAACTGCTGCTTTTGGTGGATGCGCTGGCGCGCGAAAAGAACGTGCCGAAGGAAATCGTCTTCGTCGCGCTCGAATCGGCGCTCGCTTCGGCGACGAAGAAGCGCTTCCCCAAGGAGGAAATCGACGCCCGCGTCTCGATCGACCGCGAAACCGGTGACTACGACGCATTCCGGCGCTGGACCGTCGTTCTCGACGAGGATCACGAGGAGCCCGCGCATCAACTCGCGATCACCGACGCCGCGGCACGCGACCCCGAGTTGAAACTGGGCGACGTCATCGAAGAGCCGCTCGAGCCGGTCGAGTTCGGCCGCATCGGCGCACAGGCGGCGAAGCAGGTCATCCTGCAGAAGATCCGTGACGCCGAGCGCGAGCAGATCCTGAACGACTTCCTCGAGCGCGAGGACAACCTGCTCACAGGCACCGTCAAGCGCATCGAGCGCGGCAGCATCATCGTCGAGTCGGGCCGCATCGAGGGCATCATCCCGCGCGACCAGCTGATCCAGAAGGAAATGCTGCGCGTCGGCGATCGCGTGCGCGCCTACGTGATGAAGATCGACCGCACCGCCAAGGGCCCGCAGCTCATTCTCTCGCGCATCGCGCCGGAATTCCTCGTGCGCCTGTTCGAACTCGAGGTTCCGGAAATCGAGGAAGGCCTGATCGAGATCAAGGCCGCGGCGCGCGATCCCGGCATCCGCGCCAAGATCGCGGTGAAGTCCAACGATCCGCGGCTCGACCCGCAGGGCACATGCATCGGCATGCGCGGCTCGCGCGTGACCGCGGTCACCAACGAGCTGGCCGGAGAGCGCGTCGACATCATCCTGTTCTCGGAAGACCCGGCGAAGTTCGTGATCAACGCGCTGGCGCCGGCGGAAGTGCAGAGCATCCTGGTCGACGAGGAAAAGCACGCGATGGACGTTGTCGTGGACGAGGAAAACCTCGCCATCGCGATCGGTCGCAGCGGGCAGAATGTGCGCCTGGCGTCCGAATTGTCGGGCTGGCAGCTGAACCTGATGAGCGTCGAGGAATCGACGCAGAAGCAGGAAGTCGAGACGGGGCGGCTCCGCCAGCTCTTCATCGACAAACTGGACGTCGACGAGGAAGTCGCGGACATCCTGATCGCGGAAGGTTTCACTTCGCTGGAAGAAGTCGCCTACGTGCCGATCACGGAAATGATGGAGATCGAATCGTTTGACGAAGACACCGTGAACGAACTGCGCAGCCGTTCGCGCAATGCGCTGCTGACGGAAGCGATCCAGCGCGAGGAATCGGTCGAGCACGTCGAAGAGGCGTTGTTGAGCCTCGAAGGCATGGACACGGACGTCGCGGCCAAGCTCGCCGCCAACGGAATCACCACGCGCGACGCGCTGGCGGACCTGGCGACCGATGAGCTGACCGAATTGACAGGCATAGCCGACGAACGCGCGGTCGACCTCATCATGAAGGCGCGCGCGCATTGGTTCGAGCC
>JAYTIR010000050.1:0-3456 GCA_043731765.1 Burkholderiales bacterium | reverse complement strand
GGCTGCATCCCGCTGGTGAAGGTCCTGCTCGTCTGGTCCATGACAAGCGGCGCACCCTCGGCATCGCGCAGGAACAGGCCGTCGCCCGCCACGCCTGGCGTCTGCACCACGAGCCAGGGCGCGTTCGAGTAGCGAATCAGGAATTCCCAATCGAAAAGCTCGCGCGAGAGCAGCACGTGGACGATCGAAAGCGCGAGCAGCCCGTCGGTGCCGGGACGTATGGGCACCCACTCATCAGCAATCGCGGAATAACCTGTCTGCACCGGGTTGATCGACACGAATTTCGCGCCGTTGCGCTTGAGCTTATCGAGGCCGATCTTGATCGGGTTCGACGAGTGATCCTCGGCCACGCCCCACAACAGAAAATATTTGGCCTGATCCCAATCCGGCGCGCCGAACTCCCAGAACGAAAAGCCGATCGAGTAGAGTCCCGCTGCCGCCATGTTGACGGAGCAGAATCCACCGTGTGCGGCCCAGTTGGGCGTGCCGAACTGCTGCGCCCACAACCCGGTGAGCGCCTGCATCTGATCCCGTCCGGTGAAGAACGCGAGCTTCTTCGGATCGGTAGCACGTATTCTGGCCAACCGCTCGGTCACCAGATCAAGCGCGGCATCCCACTCGATCTCGATGAACTCGCCGTCCCCCCGCTCGCTCCCCGGCTTGCGCAACAGCGGCTTGCGTAGTTTGGCCGGCGAATATTGCTTCATGATGCCGGCCGAGCCCTTGGCACAAAGCACGCCTTGGTTGACCGGGTGATTGCGGTTACCCTGGATGAAGCGGATGTGATCGTTCTCGAGCGTAACTTTGATCCCGCAGCGGCACGCGCACATGTAGCACGTCGTGAATTTGGTCGTTTGCGCAGCGTGATTCTCGAAGCGGTGCTCGTGACGGTCGCGATAGGAATAAGTAGTCATTGGCTGGCGCCGGGTCGGGGGGATACGGGAAAGCAGATGCGCACTCGTCGTGTCTACGCGAGCGTTCGATTATCGCGTGCAGCATCCTTCGTGCCAAGCGCGACGGCGGCTCTCGGGCGGGGGGAACTCGCAGGCGAACCTCCTCTGCCCGCGGTTTCGGAAAGAAACGTCACCCTTCGCCGAATGGAAACACGCCCGTCGCAAGGCCGTCTCCGTCCACGACCGCAGTAGGGGGCACGCACCCGTGACTGCATGGCGGCAGCGCGACGCATAGCCTGCAATTTCACGCGATCACGGGAGGCCGAAGTTCTCGGTGTGGAGCGCCATCTCGCGGGGCGCAAGGCCAAGCATCTCCATTTCAAGCTTCGATCGCTCCATCTCGCAGCCGACTGCTGCGCAATCCGGGAAGGCATCAAGCTTCGCCACCCTCACGCGCGCTCTGCTCACCCGCGGCAGCGCGAGGCACATCGACAGGATATGGTCGCAGAATGTCTCCTGGTATTCGATATGTCCCGCCGCGATGATCGCGCGAACTCCATCGCGCAAAGCATTGTAGTCGAGCACGTTGTTCGCCGCGTAGGGGTAAATGCAATTCTCTACGCGAACCGAGATGCTGATCCGCACTCGCTGCTCCCGGATACGCTCGGCCTGATAAATACCAATTTTCGCGGAAGTGACGAAGTCCTCGAGAAAGAGGGTCACCGCGCGGCCTGCATGGAGGCCAGCCCCGTGCTGTGGGTTGTTCATGAACATGTGACTCTGACGAGGGGTGGCGGTAACGACTGATGCCTGGCGCCTCAAACCGCGCGCGAAAGCTTGCATCGTCGAATCGACGATGGCAAGAGATCAAGCAATATCCGTTCCTGCGAGTGGCCTGACCAGCCTTCGGCCGGGACCCGCTCGCGCCGAACACGTGTAGCCACGCTTGACTCCGATGCCTGCGCGCCGATGGGCATCACGCCGGCTGGGCCGCTCCGCAGCACCCGTCCCCGCTGCTGACGGTTGCCTCGGCTCAGCGCCGCTCGCTTCGATCGGGCGCCGAATCGATCAGCGCCTGCAGGCGGTCGGGAGACGGAAGTGTGATGACACGGCGCGTGACTTCGATGAGGTTGCGCGACGAAAACTCCCGCAGCGCCTCGTTCACCGTTTGCCGCGACGATCCGATCATGTTGGCGAGTTCCTCGTGCGTTATCCTGATCTTCAGCAGGACGCGCTCTCCATCTCGCACGCCACAGTTGTTAGCCAGCCGGAGAAGGGCCCGCGCGAGGCGGACATCCGCCGACTGCGACGCGAGATCGGTCATGGAATCGCAGGCGAGACGCAGCCGCGCGCCCATCAGCCGAATGACGTTAAGTGCGAGTTGCGGGAAGCTCTTGAGCAAGGACTCGAATGCGCTGCGTGAAATGGTGTAGATGACGGACGATTCCGTCGCCTCACCGTAGACCGACTGCACGAGACTGCCCGAGAGTCCGCCCGCGCCAAACAGGTCCCCGGGCACGCAATACCAGAAGATGGTGGGGTCGCCCCCAGCAGACACGTGATAGATCTTCACCATCCCGGACATCAGGTAGAAAATCCGGCTCGCGGGATCTGTCGGCGTAAAGATTGTCTCGTTCTTGCGATACTCGGTCTTTCTGGCATCGTCGAAAAATGCGCGGCGCGCCGCGTCGTCGGCCTCGTCGAAAAAATCGAACTTCTCCCAGTACCAAGGGGCGTCGCGCGTCAAGCGGCGGGCAGGCGGCGTTGCGCAGGCAGCAGCATGGGCCGGACGGGGACCCCCGGCAGGCAATACGTGATCCGGAAACCGGGTCACCACGGGACCGCCGGCCGCGAAAAAAAGTTGGAATTTGTCAGGTGCACGACAAAACCTCTCTACGGCGCGGACTATGATGATCGCTACAAGAACCACCAGCGGCTGCCGGCCACGACGAGGCAGTCAACATGAGCGATGCAACCCGGCCTGCGCGGCGCGCCGCCACTGCCGGGCCCGATACCGACGTTGCCAAGGAAAGCACATACCATGCAGGAACCAGTCCGCAAGAAAGTCACGCTGAACGCCTTGCTTCAGAAGAAGAAGCGCGGCGAAAGAATCACGTCTATCGGCGTGTACGACGCGCCAATGGCGGCCATCGCCGACCGCATAGGGTTCGACCTGCTCATCAATGGCAACGCGGGCCCCATGGCTCTGCTTGGCCATGCGGATCCGACCACCGTCCGCTTCGAGGAGCAATTGTGCCTTACCCGCGCGGTAAGCCGCGTCGCCAAATATGGGTTCGTGATCGGCCACATGCCGTACATGTCGTACCATTTTTCCAAGGAGCAGGCGGTATCGAACGCCGCCCGCATGGTGGCCGAAGGAGGCGCGGATGGCGTCAAGTGTGAGGGCAACACGCACACCGCCGAATACATTGCCGAGATCGTCCGCGCGGGAATCCCGACGATGGGACACATCGGGATGATGGCGTCGCGGCGCGCGGAACAGAGCGGCTTTGGCGTCAAGGGAAAGAGCGCTGCCGACGCGCACGAGATCGTCAAGACTGCG
>JAYTIR010000049.1:0-4907 GCA_043731765.1 Burkholderiales bacterium | reverse complement strand
CCTTGCCGCTGAGTCGCGTGTATTCACTTTTTCGCACCTGGTCGAGCGCTTTGCCCAGATGATGCATGATGTGGAACTTGTCAAAGAGAATCGCTGCTTGCGGCGCAGCCGCGAGGGTCGCGTTACGGAACGGCTTCCACATGTCCATCACCGCCAGGCGAATGCAAGCGCTTTTCTTCGTACCCAGCCATTCATAGAACTGCGCCATGCTCGTCTGCGATCGATCCTCGCCCCCGAACCAGATCGGCCGACGGCGAATCAGGTCGCTCACCACGATGCGATAGGTATGACCCTTGCGGATCGAAATCTCGTCGATGCCGATGGCTTTGGGTCCGGGTGTTCCTGCCTTGGCCAGTTGCGCACGCATGTACTGCTTATCGAGTTCCTTGACCGCGTGCCAATCAAGATGCAACTCCTGCGCAACATCCTTGATCGTGGCGTTCACGCAGCGCCGCCCCACATAGAAAGCAAAACGCTTGGTATAAAAAGGGTTGTCGGCCAGGAATGCCAGATGCTCGCGCTTCACTTGACCACAACGGCGGCACTGCACGCGCCGCACCTCGAACTCGAGATAGATTCGGGTGTCGGCACTGGACAGATCCCGAACCCGGCGCGTGTTGCGATCGTACCAACCCGAGTGCATTCGACCACAGGCCCCGCAAGCAGTTTTTTTGAGCGCCGTACAAGAGTGATGACACGCGCTTTCGGATCACCGACGACGCCGCGCACCGTGTGTAGCGGACGAAAACCAAGGAACGCATATGCATCCCACAGCCGCCACTGTCGCTTCGCTGAGTTTGCCATCTAAACATGATGCCAAATTCAAGCAACATTGAATATGCCGCAAGCCCAGTATCCATGCGGCTTGCGGATACATTTACCTGTAAAATTACCCACACTAAGTCACGAAGACCCAAAAAAGAGAACAACTCAAAACAAAACAAACCGCGGTCTGTCAGTCTCGACGGCAGTCCGCCTCGACATGGATGCCGCGACCTCGGCGAGGTGGCGGCGATTTTGATCGGGTTTTAGCGATATCTGAATTAAGGTTCGGTCGTCCTCTTTGGCGTGAGCGACTCGGATTTTCACCATTGCATGCAGAGGTGGCGACCCGGCAACGTATTAACGCCATTGCGGTCTATTGCGCGAACTTGCGCTATTACGGTCTGCGCCGTAATATACCGCAATGATCGATCTCCTCTACCAAGAATGGTATTTTCCACGACCCGAACTGGCACAGCGCATTCTGACGCTGTTGAAGGCAGGCTCCGGTGATCCGGTTGCGCTGGTGGGCGAGCGGCGCATCGGCAAGACCTCCCTCATCTGTAGACGGGGTTAGGAATGCGCCGGATTTTGGGGTTTAGCGCGCGACGTCCCTAAAATCATTCACCGCGTTTTTGCGCGCGTATTTTGCGTTTGGAATTTGATTTGCGCGTCGCGCAATATTGTCTGATTGAATCAACCGCAGTTTTACGTCAACGCTGTGGTCGCATGTGGCCTTACGGATACGCCGCATACACGCAGGAGCACACTCGCGCTATCCTGTTTCTAGACGCCGAATAAACGAAGGCCCGGCACATTCCTGAAAGAACCCCGGGCCTTCTACATGCTCGCGCGCGTGAAGGCGCGTTTGCCTTGCCTTTATGCCAGCGGTGGGCGGCTTTGTCCAGTGCTGCGCGCGGGAGGCATGCAAACAAGCGAGAAGACGTATCGGCTCTACAGTTGCCGGCGATGCATACAGCAGGTGCGAATCTGCGCCCAGTGCGATCGCGGCAACCGCTACTGTGCGGGTGAATGCGCGAATATCCGCCGGCGTGAATCGTTGCGCCGCGCCGGTGAACGCTACCAGTTGAGCTACCACGGAGCGTGTCGGCACGCCGCCCGGCAGAGCGCCTGGCGTGAGCGCCAAGCGCAAAAAGTGACGCATCAGGGTTCCCTTCCCGACGCCGTGCCGATCATAGTGACGGCCATTGCGATCCAGACCACGACCGAGGGGGCCCATGCCGCCATTGCATCGATTCAACTGCCGCTGCAACCGTACAGGCGGGCGCCCTGTGCGCCAAGTTGCAGTTTCTGTAGGCGTGTGCTGCCGGCTTTCGCTCGCTTCGGTCCGCTGCGAGGCGGACCGTGAGCACGGGGAGGCACGATGATCCCGCGCGCACTGGAAGCGGAGATTGTGCGTTTGCATCACGCCGAGCATTGGCCGATAGGCACGATTGCGGCGCAATTGCGGGTGCATCACAGCACGGTGCGCCGCGTGCTCGCGCAGGCTGGCGTCGAGTTGCCAAACAAGACAACGGTGCGTGTCTCGATTGTCGAGCCTTACATGGCCTTCATCGTGGCGACGCTGGCGAAGTATCCGACGCTACGCGCCTCGCGTTTGCATACGATGGTGCGCGAGCGCGGTTATACCGGTGCGCCGGATCACTTCCGCGCGATCGTGGCACGGTTACGCCCGCGGCCGGTAGCAGAGGCGTATTTGCGGCTGCGCACGCTGCCTGGGGAACAGGGCCAATGCGATTGGGCGCATTTCGGCAAGCTCACCATGGGGCGCGCCGTGCGTCCGCTGATGGCATTCGTGATGGTGTTGTCGTACTCGCGGCATCTGTTCCTGCGCTTCTATCCGGGCGCCTCGATGAGCTACTTCATTCGCGGGCACGTGGAAGCATTCACCCATTTCAAGGCGGTGCCGCGGGTGGTGCTGTACGATAATTTACGCAGTGCCGTGACCGAGCGCGTCGGCGATGCGATTCGCTTCAATCCGTCGCTGCTGGAATTGGCTGCCCACTACCGCTTCGAACCGCGCCCAGTGGCGGTGGCGCGGGGAAATGAGAAAGGTAGGGTAGAACGCGCGATTCGTTTTGTCCGCGATGCCTTCTTCGCCGCGCGTGAATTCCGTGATCTTGACGACCTGAATGCACAGGCACTGGCTTGGTGTGAAGGGGCGGCTGCCGAGCGCCCATGTCCGCAGAACCGCAGCCGCAGCGTGCGCGAGGTATTTGCAGAAGAGAAGCCGCATCTGCTCCGCTTGCCCGAGAACCCGTTCCCGTGTGAAGAGCGCGTCGAGGTGAGTGTGCGCAAAACCCCCTACGTGCGCTTTGATTTGAACGATTACACGATTCCTCACGATCGCATCAACCGCACGCTCATGGTACTGGCCACCCTCGATACGGTGCGCATCCTGGATGGCCCTGAGGTGATTGCCATCCATCCACGCAGCTTCGATCGGGGTGCACAGATCGAGCAACCCGGTCATATCGAGGCGCTGATTGCGCGCAAACGCGCCGCCCGCGCGCACCGTGGCCAAGACCGTCTGCAGCACGCCGCACCGAGCGCGAAGCCGCTATTCCTGCTGGCTGCCGAGCGCGGCGCGCATCTGGGCGTGCTCACGCGCGGACTGTTGCAACTGCTCGACTCTCACGGCGCGCAGGCTCTCGAAGCGGCGATCGCCGCCGCACTTGCCGAAGACAGCGCGCACTTGGGTGCGGTGCGCCACTTCATCGACGCCCACGCCCACGCGCGCGGTCAACGCCCGCCGCTCGCGGTGTTGTTGCCCAACGACCCGCGCTTGCACAACTTGCGCGTGCGTGCGCAGCCGTTAACCGATTACGACCACCTGACAAAGGACTGCACCGATGACGACGACAACGATGCCCGCAAAACTTAACCTTGAGACCGCTCGCAGTCACCTGCGCCGGCTCGGCTTCTACGGCTTGCTCGCGCATGCCGAGGCGCTGCTCAATGAGCCGTGGCTCGTGCGTGTCATCGAAATCGAGGACACCGAGCGCGCACGCCGCTCCCTTAAACGCCGTCTCGATAACAGTCGCCTGGGTGCGTTCAAGCCCATCGCCGACTTCGACTGGGATTGGCCCGAGCAGTGCGACCGCAGCGCCATTGAGGAACTCTTCGCGCTGGGCTTCCATGAAGAAGCGGCCAACGTGGTGTTCATCGGCAACAAGGGCCTGGGTAAAACCATGATCCTCAAAAATCTCACCCACCAGGCGGTCCTGCACGGCCACACCGCGCGCTTTACGCTGGCCTCCGACATGCTGCACGATCTGGCCGCCCAGGACTCCACTGTCGCGCTCGCACGGCGGCTGCGCCGTTACACCAGCCCTCGGTTGCTTGCCATTGACGAGGTCGGCTATCTCTCCTATGACTCACGCTATGCCGACTTACTGTTTGAAGTGGTTACCCGCCGTTATGAACAGCGCCGGTCGATTCTCTTGACCACCAACAAAGTATTTGGCGAATGGAACCAGGTGTTTCCCAACGCCAGTTGCGTCGGCACACTGATCGATCGGCTGGTGCACCGCGCCGAGATCATCGCCCTCGAAGGCAAAAGCTATCGGCTTAAAGAAGCCGAGGAACGCGCCGCTCAAAAAACCAAGATGCGCAGCGCCGCCGCGCGCAAACAACGCTAACCGCCATGCTCAAGCCCAACGATCTGCCGCTCATCTGCCTGCCTGTCGATCTCTCTGATGAGGCGGCCGCCAAACTCATCGAGTACCTTCGCGAGTTCACTGACGCTCTCGAAAGCCACTACTTCGCACAGCTCAGGCGCTATTACCAGCCGACCTACCACGCTGCGCCAGACCTCCATACCAGCAATACCCCAGATACCACCGATCCGCCGTTTTAATCTATCGCGCCGCTCGGTTCGTCCTGCCAGTCCGGCCCGTGCTGCCCTCACCTCACTCGGTCACCATTTCCGCCAAATTTACAAAATGACGCGCTTTTACAACCCCGCTAACACCGACCTGTTCGATAAGGCCATTAATGCCCTGCTACAGGTGGACTATGGTCGCGAAGAAAGCGACATCCGCGAACTCGCGACCGATTGGAAACTGTATCGCGACATGGCGCAACATGCCGCGTTCCACCTGCATCAGCAAGGGCGCGACCAG
>JAYTIR010000048.1:0-6537 GCA_043731765.1 Burkholderiales bacterium | reverse complement strand
ACGCCTCCGGTATTGGCAGCGCTCGTCGCGCAGGGCGCGCTGGGAGCGAAGACCAAGGCCGGTTTCTTCCGCAAAGTGGGCAAGGACATCCAGGTTCTCGATCCGGCGGCGCGTGACTATCGCATCTCCGCGGGGCAGGTCGCGCCGGAAGTCGCCGATCTGCTCAAGATCAAGGTGCCGGCCGAGAAATTCGCGAAGCTACGCGCTTCCGCGCATCCGCAAGCGCAGTTCCTGTGGGCGATTTTCCGCGACCTCTTTCACTACAGCGCATTTCACCTGGCGGAAGTCGCCGACAATGCGCGTGACGTGGATCTGGCCATTCGCTGGGGATTCGGCTGGCAGATGGGTCCGTTCGAAACCTGGCAGGCCGCCGGGTGGAAGGACATCGCCGGATGGCTGGCCGAGGACATTGCAGCCGGCAAGACGCTGTCCAATGCGCCGCTGCCCGCATGGGTGTCCGGAGCGAAGGTGGTCACGGCGCGTGGCGTGCACACGGCGCAGGGCGCCTATTCGGCCGCCAGCGATGACTTCGTCGCGCGTTCGACGCTGCCGGTTTACCGCCGCCAACTCTTTCCCGATCCGGTCTTGGGCGAACAGGCGAACGCTGGCACAACGATATTCGAGACGGACGCCGTGCGCATGTGGCACGTGGGCGACGACGTCGGCATCGTGTCGTTCAAGAGCAAGGGCCACATCATCGGTGAGGATGTGCTGGACGGCCTCCATCGCGCCATCGACGCGGCAGAAAGGAATTGTGCCGGCCTCGTGATCTGGCAGACGAAGGAGCCGTTCTCGTTCGGGGCCAACCTGGCCGCGATTGCGCCGGCGATTGCCGCGAAGCAATGGAATGCGATCGACGGCGTGGTCGCCAAGTTTCAGAAGACGGCGCTGCGCCTGCGTTACAGCCTCATCCCGACCGTGTGCGCGGTCCGCGGCATGGCGCTCGGCGGCTCGTGCGAATTCATCATGCATTCCGATCGCGTCGTCGCGGCGTTCGAGTCGTATATCGGGCTGGTCGAAGTCGGTGTCGGTCTGCTTCCCGCGGGCGGAGGGACGAAGGAATTCGCGATCCGCGCGGCAGAGGAGGTGAAGCGCGGCGCCAACGGCAGCCAGCTCGACCAGTTCCCGTTCCTGCGCACGTATTTCCAGACGATCGCCACCGCGACGGTGGCCAAGAGCGCATTGGAAGCGAAGGAGCTGGGTTACCTGCGGCCGGCCGACATCGTCGTGATGAACGCGTACGAGCTGCTATACGTGGCCAAGGCGCAGGCCAATGCGCTGGCCGAGGCCGGCTATCGTCCGCCACTGCCGCCGCGGAACGTGCCCGTTGCCGGCAAGACCGGATTGGCGACGTTGCAGATGATGCTCGTCAACATGCGCGAGGGCGGCTTCATCAGTCCCTACGACTTCGAGGTCGGCCTGAAGGTCGCGCGCGTGCTGTGCGGCGGCGAGCTCGAACCGGGCAGCCTGGTGGACGAGAACTGGTTCATCGAGCTCGAGCGCCGTGAATTCATGAACCTGCTGCAGAACGAAAAGACGCAGGCACGGATCGCGCATACGCTCGCAACCGGCAAGCCCTTGCGAAACTAGAGGTCTGTCATGAGCCAACAAATGCAGGACGCCTACATCGTCGCCGCAACCCGCACCGCGGTGGGCAAGGCGCCGCGCGGCGCCTACCGTTCGACGCGCCCCGACACGCTTCTCGTACATGTACTGCAGCGTGTCCTGGCGCAGGTCCCGGCCCTCGACGCCAAGCGTGTCGACGACGTCATCGTCGGCTGCGCGATGCCGGAGTACGAACAGGGGATGAACGTCGCGCGGATCGGCCTGCTGCTTGCCGGTCTGCCGTCGAGCGTGGCGGGAATGACCATCAACCGGTTCTGCTCGTCCGGCCTGAACGCGGTGTCGATCGCGGCGGACCGCATCCGCACCGGCGAGGCCGACATCATGATCGCGGCGGGCACGGAAAGCATGAGCATGATCCCGATGCTCGGCCGGCTCGCCATGAACGAGGCGGTCTTTGCGAAGGGCGAGCACGTCGGCATCGCCTACGGCATGGGCATCACGGCGGAAAATGTCGCCGCGCAATGGAAGATATCGCGCGCGGATCAGGACGCGTTTGCACTTGCATCGCACCGGAAGGCGCTGGCGGCGCAAGGCCAGGGCGAGTTCGACGCCGAGATCAGCGCGATCACCGTGCACGAGAACCTGCCGGATCTGGCGGCGGACAAGATCGTCACGAAGAGCCGTGAAATTGCGCGCGACGAAGGCCCGCGCGCCGACACGACTGCGGAGGGGCTCGCGAAGTTGCGTCCGGTCTTCGCGGTAAAGGGTTCCGTTACCGCGGGCAACAGTTCGCAGATGTCCGATGGCGCCGGCGCGTCGATCCTCGTTTCCGAGCGCGTATTGAAGGAACTCAACCTGGCACCCCTTGCGCGCTGGGTCGGCTTCGCCGTTGGTGGCGTGCCGCCCGAGATCATGGGGGTCGGGCCGATTGCGGCAATTCCCAAAGTCCTGAAGTCCACGGGCATCAAGCAGGACCAGATCGACTGGATTGAATTGAACGAGGCCTTCGCCGCGCAGGCCCTCGCCGTGATCAAGGAACTCGGGATCGATCCCATGAAGGTGAACCCGCTTGGAGGCGCCATCGCGCTCGGCCATCCACTCGGCGCCACCGGCGCGATTCGCACCGCGACGATCCTTCACGGCCTCAAGCGCCGGAAACAGAAATACGGCATGGTCACGATGTGTGTCGGCACCGGGATGGGTGCTGCGGGAATCTTCGAATCCATTTGAGCGGTGGTCCGCAGGTGAAACCGCGCCACAATTCGCATCACCCCGACGCGGCACGGCGGGATCCAACTACGGAGGACAGAATAATGCGCAAATTCATCATTGCCCTGTTGGCCCTGGTCGTCACAACCGGCGCGTTTGCCGTCGAGGTGTCCGGCGTCAAGATTGACGACAAGGCGAGTGTGGGCGGTCAGGAGCTCGTGCTTAACGGTGCGGGCGTGCGTACCCGCGCGATCTTCAAGGTTTACGTCGGCAGTCTCTACGTGCCGGCAAGAGCGGCGGACCTGGACGCAGTGCTGGCCAAGGGGCCGCGGCGAATCCAGATGAACATCATGCGCAATTTGTCGGCAGATCAACTGGTCGACGCGCTGGTCGACGGGCTGAAGGAGAACAATTCAGCCGACGAGCTCAATGCCGTGAAGACTCAGACGGCGGAACTGGTCGCGACGATGAAGGCGTTCAACGACGTCAAGGAAAAGGACGTCGTGACGCTCGATTTTGTGGATGGCGCGACGAAGATCGGGCTCAACGGCGCGGCCAAGGGATCGATTGCCGGTGAGCCATTCAATCGCGCGCTGACCAAAATATGGCTGGGCGACCATCCGGTCCAGGCGAACCTGAAAAAGGCGATGCTGGGCGGGTAATGGAAAAGGCGGGAACAAGCGGGAACAGGCAGGAAGAAGCGGAAAAACGACGGACACCGATGCCCGATTTCTGGCCTGCCTGCGGTTATCGTCTGCTCACCCAGGGCGGCGACGGCCGCCTGACCGTCACCGACGACTTCCTGCGCAGCTACCTCACGCGGCCGGAGCTCTCGCCGATTCCGGAGTCGTGCCGCGCGGAACTCGCTCTGCATGACGCGCTGCTCGCGAATCCTCGCCAAGCCGTCCTGCCTTCCGAGTTGGCCGCGGTGGCCGATGCGGATGCGCGGGAAAACTACGCCATCTGGCTGCGCTTTCGTGCGCGCCTGCTCGCTGCCAATTCGCTCGAAGCGGCCTATGTCGGCCTGTTCCGGGGCGACGGCGTGGACGTGCCGCCGCTCTTCGTCGACGAACTCACGCAGGTATTGTTGCGGCACATCCTGGGCGACACCGCGGCACCGATGGAAGCGCGGGTCGCCGAAATGCTGTTCCGGACCCAGAAGATCGCCGTGATGGAGGACGGCACGGTGATGTCCGCGGACGAGACCACGGTCGAACTCTTCGCGACGACGGCCGGATTCGGGTCGCTGGGAGAGTTGCTGGCGCAGAACAGGACGCCCGCCCGCGCGGTGGACCTGGATGTCATGGACGCGGACAACGCGTCGCAATATTGGGAGCGCGACGAGCGCCACGATTTCTCGCTCAGCCTTAACCGCGGCCAACCGGCGCTGGATGCGCTGACTCGCGTCCTCGAAAAATGGATCCGGCATTTCCTGGAGGTCAAGGTGAAAATTTCCCAGGAGCGGGCGATCGACGACGAACACTGGGTCTGGCACGTCGGGCTCGACGCCGAAGCGAGCGGCCTCCTCAACGATCTGTACAATCGCGCCGATATCGATGACGAACGGATGCGCCGGTTGTTGTGCCTGTTCCGGCTCGAATTCGCGGATCCGGCGGACATGCGCCCGGCGATCAAGGGGCGCCCGGTCTATCTCGCGATGGCGATGGACAGCGAACAGCGGCTGAAACTCAAGCCGCAGAATCTCCTCCTCAATCTGCCGCTCGCGCGGCTACAATGATCAGTCTTCGTGCCATGACCATCCCGTTCCGCCGCGCGCCGTGCGCTCTTGCCGCTTCGCTGTTCTGTCTCTGCTGCATGCTGGCGGCCCCGCTTGTCGCACAGTCGCCTGTTCCCGCGGAATCCCCGAAGCCGACCAATCCTCCGCTCGAGTTGAGTTCGCTCTCCTGGCTTGAAGGATGCTGGCTCGGGGAAGTCGCCAAGTACGAGTTCCAGGAGCATTGGCTGCCGCTGCGCGGCGGCCTCATGGTCGGCGCCGGACACGTCGTGTTCCAGGGCAAGACGGAGGATTACGGATATCTGCGCCTGGAAACGCGGGCCGACGGTGTTTACTACGTTTCGATTTCGGGCAAGAAGGAATCCTCGTACAAGCTGACCACGACGGCCATCGACGACAAGGACACGATCTTCACGTTCACGAATCCTGTCGACGAGTTCCCGCAACGTATCGTGTATCGGCGCGGTCTTGACGGTTGGCTCTACGCAACGGTCGAGGGCAAGGTGAATGGGGCGGACAAGAAGGTCATCTACCCGATGCGGCGGGTCGATTGTCAGAGCGGCGAGTTCTTACGAAAATGAGCCTACGTAAATGAGCACAGGAAAATGAGCGCAAATGAGCGCCTGGCCAAGGCAGTCGCATGAGTGAACCAACGGGTCCACTGGCCAGTTTCCTGAAAATGCTCGCCGCGGGCAAGGACGGCGCGCTGCTGCGCTATTCGCTCGGCAACGAATACACGAAGGCCGGCGACGCCGCGAGCGCAGCCCTCCACTTGCGCCGCGCTGTCGAACTGGATCCGGAATACACGGCCGCGTGGAAACTCCTCGGCCGCGCGCTCACAGATTCCGGTCACGCGGCCGAGGCGCTCGACGCTTATACGGAAGGAATTGCCGTCGCCGGTCGTCGCGGTGACAAGCAGGCACAAAAGGAAATGCAGGTGTTTGCGCGGCGGCTCGCGAAGGCCTAGGAATTCGGGGCCGTGGCCACGCCTTGGTTGGCCAGCTCATCCGCACGCACGTTGCCGGCATTGTCGGCATGCCCTTTCACCCAGTACCACGTCACTTCGTGCTGCGCGCGGAGCGCATCCAGTTCGCGCCACAGTTCCGCATTCTTGACGGGCTTCCTGTCGGACGTTTTCCAGCCGTTGCGCTTCCAGCCGTGGATCCACGTCTCGATGCCGTTCTTGACGTACTGTGAATCGGTATGGATCTCGACCGTGCAACCGCTTGTGAGCGACTCCAGTGCGCGGATGACAGCGGTCAATTCCATCCGGTTGTTGGTCGTACGCGCTTCGCCGCCGAAGAGTTCACGCTCGCGGTCCCCTTTGATCAGGAGCGCGCCCCAGCCGCCGGGTCCGGGATTGCCCTTGCAGGCCCCGTCCGTGTAAATCACGACGGAGGTCATTCCGGCAAATGCCCGGACGTCGTGATGCTCTCGCGCGCACGCGCGGCCGGGGCCAGCGCTTTCTTGCGGCGTTCGCGCCGTTCCCATGCGGGGGTCAGGACCCGCATTCCCAACACTTTCTTGGTTGCGCGAAGAAAATAGACACCGCCCGCGATCGGCCACCAGCGGTCGCCGGCGGCTTCGAGAAAGCCAAAGCGATGCAGCCATTTCTGGCTGGTAAACGGTGGCGCATAGGCGTCGAGGCGGCCGCCTACGACATCGAATCCCAGCAACGTCAGCCAGTCCTTCAAGCGGTAGAGCGCAATGAAATTGCCGTTCCATGGCGGCGTTTGCGCGCGTCCGAAGTATCTTTTGGCGCCGTACAGCGAGAACGGATTGAAGCCCGAGATCACGATCTGTCCTTCGGGACGGATGACGCGGTAAGCCTCCCGCAGCATGAGGTGCGGGTCGTCGGTGAATTCGAGCGCATGCGGCAGGACGATGAGGTCGAGGGCGCTTTCGGCGAACGGCAGCCCGTGCGGATCGGCAATTACATCGGCGGGGGGGTCGTAGTCGAGCGTCCAGCGCGACGCCATCCTGCTTTGCGCCAGGAACGGGCACTCAGGCAAGCCAACCTGCATCGC
>JAYTIR010000047.1:0-1655 GCA_043731765.1 Burkholderiales bacterium | reverse complement strand
CCGGCGCGGTGGCGACACTGCTGCGCGATCGTGCCGACACGCTGGTCGCGATGGCGGATGCGGCCCATTATTTTTATTCCGCGCCAAGGGTTGCCCCGGAGAAACTGGCCGAGCAATTGACCGCCGCCATTCGTCCCTCGCTGGTCGAGTTGCATGGTGAATTTGCGGCACTCGACTGGACGCGGGAGGCCCTGATGACGGCGCTGAAGGCCGCCGCCGCACGCCACGGATTGAAGCCGCCGCAAGTCATGATGGCGCTGCGCCTGCTGGTCGCCGGCACCACATCCACGCCCGCCATCGACGCGGTATTGGCACTGTTGGGACGCGATTCGACACGGACACGCATGGCGAGTGGACTGAATTTGGCCTAGTCTCTGCGCGTCACGATGGAAGGCGCGTCGCGCGCACGCTGCCCGTGGGGCAAGAATGGGGGAGTAATCGATGAGCCTGATCATGCAACTCCTGCGAGACCTGCGCAAATCGCACGCGAGCCCTTCTCTCGCTGCGCGGCCTCACAGGCCCACTGCGAGCGCGGAACTGTACATCGAGCTCCTCAAGCGCTGCGTCGGCAACACGATCTACGACGATGACCTCGACCTCATGCGGGGCGCGAAGGTCGTCGATCCCGCGTCGGGAAAGTATGTGGCGAGCGAAGCTGCGGCTGGCGACGCCGTGAAAAAATATTACGGGGGCATCTGGCCCTCACGCGCGCACTCGATGATCGGCATGCCACGCCTCGACAACCTGCAATTCTGTGTGGAGACCGTTCTGCAGGCCGGGATCGCGGGCGACTTCATCGAGACCGGCGTCTGGCGTGGCGGCGCAAGCATATTGATGCGAGGCATCCTCAAGGCCTATGGCGTCAACGACCGGACGGTGTGGGTAGCGGATTCCTTCGAGGGATTGCCGCCGGCGGATCGTGTCCGCTATCCGAAGGAATCGCCGATGGAACTCCACATGGAGGGGGAACTCGCGGTTTCGCTTGAACAGGTGAAAAGCAATTTCGCGCGATACGGCCTGCTGGACGACCAGGTCCGCTTTCTCAAGGGCTGGTTCCGCGATACGCTGCCGACGGCGCCCATTGAGCGGCTTGCGGTCATGCGGCTGGACGGCGACATGTACGAATCCACGATGGACGCGTTGGTCAACCTGTACGCCAGGCTGTCCCCAGGCGGAATCGTCATCATCGACGACTTCAATGCAGTGCAAAGCTGCAACGACGCGGTCGCGGACTTCCGGAACGCGCAGCAGATAACGGCGGAGCTTTTCCCGATTGCCGGCGCCGGTGCATACTGGTGCAAAGACGCGGCTTGACCAGCGGGTAAGGGTTTTGCCGACCCCGGGATGATCGTGTAACATACGAATTTCCGGGGCGAGAAGCACATGACCCAGTTCGTCTTCGTGACCGGTGGCGTCGTTTCCTCACTCGGGAAGGGAATCGCCGCCGCGTCGCTCGCCGCGATCCTCGCCTCCCGCGGCGTCCGCGTCACCAATCTCAAGCTCGACCCGTACATCAACGTCGACCCTGGAACGATGTCCCCGTTCCAGCACGGCGAGGTGTTCGTCACCGACGACGGCGCCGAGACCGACCTCGACCTCGGCCACTACGAGCGCTTCACCGACGTGCGGATGGGGAAGCGCAACAACTTTACCAC
>JAYTIR010000046.1:0-3763 GCA_043731765.1 Burkholderiales bacterium | reverse complement strand
TACCAATTTCTCGCCAAAGACCGCCGACGTCGCGCGCCTGCGCCACGCCAATCTGCGGACGGCGCTGGCCGTGGCGGCGATCGCGCTGTTGTTCTTCTTCGGCGTGATTGCGGCGCAATTTGTCGGTGACCCGACGACGGGCATGGCCATGGTTGGCGGCGCTGTCCTGCTGTTCCTGGTTCTTGCCATTGGCCGGAATTTACGCAAATGAGTACGCAAATGAGTACGCAAATGAGCGCGCAAATAAGGTCGTTGCCATGACCGATCCTCGCCTCGACGAACAGCGCCGCGCAAACCGCACGATGCTGAAAAAGCTCGGCGTGATCGTCGTCGGCATGTTCGGGTTCGGCTATGCGCTGGTGCCGTTCTACGACAAGATCTGCGAAGCGACGGGGTTGCGCAACATCGCGCAGGCGGACGAGGCGATCAACACGCAGGTCGACGCAACACGCGCCGTGCGCATCGAATTCGACTCCAACGTGCGCGAGCTGGCCTGGACATTCAGGGCGCTGGAACCGGTCGTCAACGTCCACCCGGGCGAAATCCGCCAGGTCGAATTCGAGGTGGTCAACGTGACGGCTCACGCGGTCACGGGGCAGGCCATCCCGAGTTACGGTCCTGCGTACGCCGGGCAGTATTTCAAGAAGATGGAATGCTTCTGTTTCGCCCAGCAGACGCTTGCGGCCGGCGAGACGCGCCGGATGCCCGTCGTGTTCGTGGTCGATCCGAGCGCACCAGCGGATCTCGCCACGATCACGCTTTCGTACACTTTCTTTCCCGTCGAAGGCGGTGGAAAACTTCTAGTGGAACCGGGCAGGCGCGGGTAGAAAACTTCTGATGGGAAACGGGCCGGCGTGGGTAGAAAACTTCTCGTGGAACCGGGCAGGCGCGGCCTGCCCGTCTTTGCATCTGTGAATTGACGTATTCGTGGGAGCCGAAATGAGCGCAGCCGCCAACGGCGCCAAGCCGTACTACTACATTCCGCAGCCTTCGCACTGGCCGATCACCGGCGCGTTCGCGCTGCTGCTCATGGGAACGGGCGCCGCGTTCTGGTTCAACGGCCACGCGCCGGGCCCATGGATCTGCGGCACGGGCTTCGTGATCCTGCTCTACATGCTGTTCGGCTGGTTTGGTACCGTCATCGGCGAATCCGAACAGGGTCACTACAACCGATTGGTCGACCACTCGTTCCGCTGGAGCATGAGCTGGTTCATCTTCTCGGAAGTCATGTTTTTCGCGGCGTTTTTCGGCGCGCTGTTCTATATCCGCAACCTGTCGATTCCCGACCTGGGCACGATCGGCTCGGCCACGCGTGACTACCTCTGGCCCAACTACTCGGCGCAATGGCCAACCGCGGGTCCGTACATCAAGGAACCGTTCACGCCGATGGCCGCCTTCGGCATACCGGCGCTCAATACCGCCATCCTGCTCACCTCCGGCATCACGCTTACGATCGCCCACCACGGATTGAAGGCCGGCCATCGCGGCGTGCTCAAGCTCTGGCTGTTCCTGACGATCGTGCTGGGCTTCACGTTCCTGGGCTTTCAGGCGTTCGAGTACCACCACGCTTACACCGAGGCGGGCCTGAAACTTTCGAGTGGCGTATACGGCTCGACGTTCTACATGCTGACCGGCTTCCATGGCCTGCACGTGACGATCGGGGCGATCATGCTGACGGTAATGCTCTACCGCGTATTCAGGGGGCATTTCACCGCTGAGCATCACTTCGCGTTCGAGGCCTCGTCGTGGTACTGGCACTTCGTCGACGTGGTCTGGCTGCTGTTGTTCGTGCTCGTCTACTGGATGGCCTAGCGGATTCCCTGTGGTCCGATCCATCCCATCCAGTACGAGAACCAGAGAAACGCGAACAGTCCCACCGACAACGCCACGCGGATCGTGAGCGCCCAGACCACGCGCTTGCCGCGGCCGGCGTCGCGGTAGAGAAACACGAGCGCTGCGAACAGCGCGACGACGATCGCGATCAAGACCGCGACGACAACGATTTTCATTGCAATATCCCGCTTGAATGGGGCAGTTTAAACAATTCGCGCGCCATGCGCCGTTCAATGGCATGAACACACCCTCCGCTTCCGCACCCGCCCGCCGCTTCCGGCCGCGGTTGTTGCCGACGGTCGCGACCGTCGCCGGCATCGTGCTGTTCGTCTCGGCCGGACAATGGCAGCAACGCAGGATGGAGCAGAAAGAAGCGCTGCGGACGCAATTCGATGCGGCGAGCGCCACGGCGCCGGCTGCATTGCCACAAGAAGGCGTCGACTGGGCCGCATGGCGTTACCGGCCCGTTGTCAGCGATGGCAGCTTCGACGCTTCGCGGCAAATGCTCATCGACAACAAGGTCCTGGAGGGGCGCGCCGGCTACCACGTCGTGACGCCGCTTTTGCTCGCCGATGGCCGCGCCGTTCTGGTGAACCGCGGCTGGATCGCGGCCGGGGAAACGCGCGCGCAGCTCCCTTCGGCCGCACCACCCGGCGGGGCGGTGACGGTGCACGGTCGCGTGAACATTCCCACGCTCAACTACGTCGAGCTCACCCACGATGCGCCTGCGGGAGCCGTCTGGCAGAACCTCGACCCGGCCCGTTTCACGTCCGCCACGGGCCTCGAGGTGCTGCCGATCGTGCTCGAGCAGACGGTGCCGATCGACGCGTTCGATAAACTCGTTCGCAACTGGCCTGCGCCGGATTTCGGCATCGAGCACCACCGGATCTACATGGTGCAGTGGTACCTCTTCGCGGCGACCGCGGCGGGATTGTGGCTCTTCTTCAACCTGCGCCGCGCGCGCCCGGAAAATCCGCAATGAGCGAACCGGTGGGGCTGCAGTCGGCACTAGAAGCCCGCGCCAAAGGGCGCCGGACGCTGCTGCTGCTCGCCGCCCTGACGATCGCCCCGGTCGTCGCGTCCTATGCCGCGTACTATTTTTTTCCGCGCGAGCAACGGACGAACTACGGCGAGTTGCTCACGACCGTGCCGGCACCTCCGCTGGCAGGTACGCGCGCGGACGGGCAGCCGTTCGCGCTCGCGCAGCTGTACGGCAAGTGGGTGTTGACTGTCGCCGCGCCGGGCGCTTGCGACGCCCAATGCATACAGGCGCTCCATGCGACGCGGCAGGCACGCACGATCCAGGGCCGGGAAATGGAACGCGTGCAACGGGTCTGGCTCGTGACCGACAACGTAATGCCCGATCCGGCGCTCCTCGCGCAGCATCCGGACCTTCTGGTCGCGCGCGTGTCTCGGGAGTCGCTTGCCGGATTCCCCGCGGGCGTGGACAGCATTTACCTCATCGACCCGCTCGGCAATCTGGTCCTCGCCTTTCCCCGTGACCCGGACATCAGAAAGATCGCCAAGGACATCGAACGCGTACTCCGGGCTTCGCGCATCGGCTGACCCTTTCGGTCCGGTGTAAAATGTCCCGATTGCCTGATCGTCCCCTTCTCCTGCCACTTACGCTCAGGCTGCATACGTTCAGGCCACGTTCGTTTCGGCCACTTGCTCAATGACCACACTCGCCCTGGCCGAAGTCCGGTTCAAGCAATTCCTCGCGCTGACCAAGCCGCGAGTGGTGCAGCTCATCGTCTTCTGCGCCGTGATCGGGATGTTCCTGGCGGTACCGGGTTTGCCGCCGCCGTTGACCGTGTTTTTCGCCACGCTCGGCATCGCGCTTGTCGCGGGCGCCGCCGCGGCGGTCAATTGCCTGGTCGAGCAGAAGATCGACGCCGTGATGCAGCGCACGCGCGGGCGGCCACTTCCT
>JAYTIR010000045.1:0-4017 GCA_043731765.1 Burkholderiales bacterium | reverse complement strand
ACGGCATCGACGTCGCGCAAACGCGAAACGGGCTCGCGCAGCGGACCGGCCGGCAGCATGAGGCCGTTGCCGAATTCGCGCGACGCGTCGATGACTGCGATCTCCATGATGCGCGCCAACCCATAGTGCTGCAGACCATCGTCGGACACGATCACGTCGCAGGACGGGTTCACCTCGAGCAGGCCGCGACCGGCATCAGCGCGGTTGTGCCCGATCCATACCGGAAGGCCCGCTTCGGCGAGGATCAGCGGCTCGTCGCCCACGACTTCCGGATCGTCGCCACGCGCCACGGCACGCGGCGCCGTGCTGCTCCCGCCATAGCCGCGACTGACGATTCCCGGTTTGAAACCACGCAGCACCAGTTGTTCGGCGAGCGCGCAGGTCAGCGGTGTCTTGCCCACGCCGCCGACATTGATGTTGCCGACGACGATGACCGGAACCGGGAGCCGTTGCGAACGCAGGATGCCCGCAGCGAACATGAGGCGCCGTACTGCGACCATGGTTCGATAGAGCAGCGACAGCGGCCACAACAATGCGGCCAGCGGCGTGACGCGCGGCGTATACCAGGTCGCGACGAGACGCATGGCGAAAGTCACGTCCTTGCTGCTACTTCACGGGTGTCTGCGTCGCGAACGTGATGTGGACGAACCCCACCTGGCGCGCGGCCTCCATCACGTGGATGACCGATTGGTGCGTCGCATTGGCGTCGGCGTTGATGATGACGACCGGGTCCTTGGCGTCGCCAGCGGCCCGCCTCAACATGTCCCCCAGCGCGCCGACCGTGGTGAACGTGAACACGTTCTTGTCGACCACGTAACGCCCCTGCGCATCGATGCCGACGTTGACTTCCTTCGGGCGCTGCTTCACCGCGTCGGCATCGGCTTCCGGCAGGGTGATCTGCAGTTCCGCGACGCGCTGGTACGTCGTGGTCACCATGAGAAAGATCAGGATGACGAGCAGGACGTCGATCAGCGGGATGAAATTGATCTCGGGATCGTCCCGGCCCCGCGTGCCGCGCAGATTCATCGCACCGATTCCGTCACTTGCGCTCGCCGTGCGCGAAATCGACCAGCTTGATGGCCTGCTGCTCCATCTCCACCACCAGCGCATCCACTTTTGCGCGGAAATGCCGATAGAAGATCATCGACGGGATGGCGACGATGAGGCCCATCGCGGTGTTGTAGAGGGCGATGGAGATGCCCTGCGCGAGCTGGATCGGGTTCGACGCCGAGGAACCCTGCGAGCCGAAGATCTCGATCATGCCGACCACCGTGCCGAAAAGGCCGAGCAGCGGCGACATGGCGGCGATGGTTCCCAATGTCGTCAGAAAACGTTCGAGGTCGTGCGTCACCACCCTGCCGACTTCCTCGATGGCCTCCTTCATCACCGGCCGGGGCGCCTTCACGTTCGCCAGGCCCGCCGCGAGGATGCGTCCGAGCGGACCCTGGCCCGCGGTCCGGGCCAGCAACTCGGGCGTAGCCCCGGTTTGCCGGAATTCGGCCAGGATCCGGTCCACCATGCCGGCGGGCGCGACGACGGACTGGCGCAGCGACCATAGCCGTTCGAATATCAATGCGAGCGCCACGATGGACGCGACGATCAGCGGCCAGATCGGCCAACCCGCTGCCTGTATCAGTGACCACACGAGATGAGACTCCTTCGACTGAACCTTTGAAATGTAGCCTGCCGGTCCCGATTCGGCAAGGCGAGGATGTCAGACGGCTTCATTTCCACGCTCGCCGGCTTCCGCGAGCGTCGCGGTCACCGCCGCGCCCGCAAGCACGATCAGCCAGCATAGAAAAATCCAGAACAGTAACGCCGGGAAAGCCGCCAGCGCGCCATAAAGCAATTCGTAACTCGGAAAGCTCGTCAGATACCACGTGAAAACCCGCTTGGTGACTTCGAAGGCGATTCCGGCGAGCACGCCGCTCGCAATCGCGTAACGCCAAAGCACATGGCACGCCGGCGCGATGCGGTAGAGGAGCGTCAACCCCACGACGAGAAGCGCCATCGGCACGCCATGCCATACCGCGTCGGTCAAGGCAATTTCCAGGGGCACCGCCGCGACGACCTCCGTGAGCGACCAGCGGATCAACGAAATGGCAGCCCCTACCATCACGGGCCCGGCGGTGATTCCGGCAACGTAGACCAGGATGCGCCGCGCGATGGGACGCTTTTTTCGGATGCCCCAGATTTCGTTGATCTCCGATTCGATCGTGTCGACGACCAAGGTCGCCGTGATGGCGACGAATATGATCGACAGGCCGATCGCATTCGCGGCAGACTCGGCCAACACGACGACGTATTCATGGACAATGGCCGACGCGGAGGCCGGCAACAGGTGGCGCAACAGGAATGTCTCGAGCACCTTGAGAAAATCCTGGAAGACCGGGAAGCGCGCCACAAACGCGAATGCAACCGTAGCCAGCGGTACCAGCCCCAGCAGCGTGACAAAGGACAGGCTGCCGGCAGCGCGAAACCAGCCGATGCTGTTCAGGCGAGCGGCGGCACGACGGAAGAAACGAAGGGGACCCAAGGAGGCTGGCGACGGTGTGACCGCAAATCGGACGTTATGCGATTATCGCAGACGTAAGGCTTCGCCACTTCGCGCGACTAGAACAAACGGCGTCAGCCGTGGTCAGAAGTCCGTCATCCCGCAAGGAGAAATCCGCATGAACGCCCCGCTTCCCCCCTCGTTGTCCAATTCTGCCCCGAACGAAGTCGCGCTCGAAGTTGCGTTATTCGGCGGCGGCTGCTTCTGGTGTCTCGACGCGGTCTTCCGCGAACTGAAGGGCGTGACCGCCGTGGAATCCGGGTATGCGGGTGGCAAGACCGCGAAGCCGACCTACGAGGACATCTGCACGGGCCGCACCGGGCACGCGGAAGTCGTGCGGGTGACGTTCGACCCGTCCCTGCTGACTTTTCGCGACCTGCTGACGGTATTTTTTACCATCCACGATCCGACCACGATGAACCGCCAGGGCAATGACTCCGGAACGCAATACCGGTCGGTGGTCTTCTGCCAGTCGGCCGAACAGCGCGCAACGACACAGGCGGTAATAGCGACGCTCAACGCCGAAAAACTGTGGAAGGGACCGATCGTGACGGAAGTAGTGAGTGAAATGAGGGGCGATTCGACGTTCTATCCCGCGGAAACCTACCATCAGGATTATTTCGAACAGAACACGAACCAGCCCTACTGCATGTTCGTGGTCGCGCCCAAGCTCGCGAAGTTCCGCAAGGCGTTTGCCGAACGACTGAAGGGACGCGTCAACGCGGTCTAGTTCGCGCGCTTGCTAAGCCATCCACCGGTCGCGAGGCACAAGCCCACCGACCAGAATACCGGCGTCAGTCCCACGGTCGCGCCCAGTGCGCCGAAAATCAGCGGCACCGCGCAAGCCATCGATTGCACCAGCGACATGCGCACGCCGGCCGCCTCGCCCGTGCGCCCTGGCGGCGCGTGGCTGTGCAGGAGCGACATCACCATCGGCTGGCTCATTCCCAACCCCAGGCCCAGCGTGAACGACATGGCCATCAGCGCTGTCGCCGTATGGACGAACGGGAACAGCATGTACACGGCTCCCGCGATGAAAAGCGCAATCGTGAGCACCTGGTTCGGCGTGGCATGGCGCACGATCCAGCGCATCGAGAAGCGCACGACGAAGGTGGCTGCGGCGAACGACGCGAGCACAAGTCCGATCTGCGACGCAGAGAGTCCTATTCCCGCGCCGTAGACCGGAATGACGATGGTGTGCAGGTCCCAGCCCATCGAGAGCAGCATGTTGACGGCGAAAATCCGGCGCAATTTCCGATGGGTAACAAGCTCCATCGCGCTGCCGATCGCCGCACCCGAGCGTGCCGGATGGGGTCCGGGCAATGCGATCTTGCCCGCAGCGAGCACCGCGGCCGGCACCAGCGGGATCGCCGCAAGGACGGCAAACGAAGTCGCAAAACCGGCATGGTCGATCGTGAATCCGGCAATGAGCGGGCCCAGGAGACCGGAAATCGAATAGCCCA
>JAYTIR010000044.1:0-4653 GCA_043731765.1 Burkholderiales bacterium | reverse complement strand
CCGCGTCGCCTTGTTCGGCAAACTGCAGGGTGATGTCTTGCGTGCTCACCGGGTAATTCTGCCACGATGCGGTCCGGCAAGGCGTTGCGCCGCCGGCATTTGTCGCTTTCTGTTGCAAGTGGGACCTCAGCGCGCTGCCGGTTGCCGACTTGGGAGATAATCGGCGCAGCAGGATTGCCGCCCGCCGAGGGAATGTGCGCCTGCATGAGGATGGGTGAAATGATGCAGGACAACGCCGACTTCTATTCCCGCCTGCCGATCTTCGAAGGGTTCGCGAACATCATGGATCCGGCGCGGTATCAACCGCTGCCGGACGACTGGCTGATCGGACTCACCGATGTCGTAAGCTCCACCAAGGCGATCGAAGACGGCCACTACAAAGCCGTGAACACGGCGGGCGCATCGGTCATTGCTGCGGTCACGAATGCACTGGACGGCCGTAAATTTCCGTACGTCTTCGGCGGTGACGGCGCAAGCTTCGCCGTCGCGGCCCGTGACAGTGAATTGGCGCGCGCCGCGCTTGCCGCGACCGCCGCATGGACGCGCGATGATCTGGGCCTCGAACTTCGTGTTGCCCTCGTTCCGGTTTCCGCCGTGAAAGAGCATGCGCTTAACGTGAGCGTGGCCCGGTTCGCGCCTTCGAAGAACGTTTCCTTTGCGATGTTTTCCGGCGGTGGACTCGCCTGGGCCGAACGTGCGATGAAAGCCGGCCGCTTCGCAGTACCGCCCGCGGACGCTGGAACTCGTCCGGACTTGAGCGGACTGTCGTGCCGGTGGAATGACATTCCGGCGACGCGCGGCTTGATCCTGTCGCTGGTCGTGGCACCGGTGACACATGGCGACCCCGCGTTCCGCAAGCTGGTCGAAGATCTGTTGGGCGAGCTGGAAAGCAGCACCGAAGTGGCGCGTCCGGTGCCTGACGGGGCGCCCGGCATCGGCTGGCCGCCACCGGGATTGGACCTCGAGGCGCACGCATCGCGTCAGCGCGGCGAGTCGTTCTCGGTGCGGCGGCTGAAAGTGCTCATCGGCACGCTGATCGCCTACATCGTCATGAAATCGGGAATTCGCCTCGGAGGTTTCGATCCTGCGGTCTATCGGCACCAAGTCGTGGAGAATTCGGACTTTCGCAAATTCGACGATAACCTGCGCATGACGCTGGACTGTACGCCGGCGCTTGCGGACAACATCGAGAAGCGCCTTGCCGTGGCCAAGGCCTCAAATATCGCGAGATTCGGCATGCACCGCCAGCCGGCCGCGATCATGACCTGCATCGTGCCGTCCATTTCCGAAAACAATCACGTGCACTTCGTCGATGGCGCCGCCGGTGGATACGCGCTGGCGGCGAGACAGCTGAAACAGGACGGGTGAATCCGGCGCGAGTCCCCAATCAACCGTGCAGCGCGCGCCAGACGCGCTCCGGCGTCAGTGGCATCTGCAATGCAAGTGCACTCTCGACCTTGCCCGCGCGCGCGAGCGCATCGATGACGGCGTTGACCACGGCCGGCGTGGCACCGATGGTGCCGAGCTCGCCGACGCCTTTGACGCCCATGGCATTGTTGAGGCACGGCGTCGACTGGTCCATCGTCATGTTGAAATGCCGGATCATCGCGGCGCGGGGCAGCGCGTAGTCCTGAAAGCTGGCCGTGAGCGCCTGGCCGGACTCGCGGTCATAGACGAACTCCTCGCACAGCGCCTGTCCGATTCCCTGCGCCGCGCCGCCTTCGAGTTGACCGACGACGATCATCGGATTGACGACGCGGCCCACGTCGTTGACCGACCAATACGCCGCGACTTCCACCGCGCCGGTGTCCGGATCGACTTCGACTTCGCAGATGTGGCAGCCATTGGGCCACGTCGGGCCGGCGACGGAACTCGTCGAGTCGAGCACGATGCGTTCCTGTGGCTGCCGTCGCGCGAGATCGAATAGGCCGATGCTGCGATCGGTGCCGCCAATCCGGAAAACGCCGTCGTGATATTCGATGTCGCTGATCGCAGCCTCGAGCTCCTTCGCTGCAAGCTCCTGCGCTGCCTTGACCGTGCGTTCGGCGCCGACACGCACGGCCGATCCGCCGACAAAAAGCGAGCGCGAACCTGCGCTGCCGAATCCCGTGCCGCGGTCGGTGTCGCCCTGCACGATCCTGATTTTTTCGATCGGCACGCCGAAAATGTCGACCGCGATCTGTGCGAACGTCGTGGCAAGCCCCTGTCCCATGGCCTGCAGGGCCGAAAATATCTCGATTTCACCCTTGCCAGATACAGTGACCGTAACGTGCTCCTCGAAAATGTCCACGCCGGTCCATTCGAGGAAGGTCGCCATGCCGCGTCCGCGCAGTCGCCCGCGCTTTTTTGCACCGGATGCGCGCGCGTCGAAGCCACGCCAATCCGCGAGCACGGTTGCCTGATCCATGACCGACTCGAACTTGCCGCTGTCGTAAGTCATGTTCATGGGATTTGTATACGGCATCTGGTCCGGGCGAATCATGTTGCGCCGGCGCAGCTCCACGCCGTCGATGCCGGTCTTGCGCGCAGCGGCGTCCATCAGACGCTCGATGGTGTAGATGGCCTCGGGCCGGCCGGCGCCGCGATAGGCGCTGGTCGGAGAGGTATGTGTCATCACGGCCATGATCCGGATGTCGATGGTGCCGATGTCGTAAACGCTGGTGGACACCCATGGACCAATCATCAGCTGGATCACGACGCCGGCCGGCGTGGCGTACGCGCCGACGTTGGCAAGGGAATCGATGCGCAGCGCAAGGACCCGCCCGTCCGCGTCGAGCGCGAGTTCGGCCTTGCTGCGCAGGTCGCGGCCGTGGCTCGCGGCAAGGAATTCCTCCATTCGCTCGGCGCACCACTTGAGGGGCCGCTTGAATTCGCGCGCACAAAAGGCGAGCACGACGTCTTCCGGATAGAGGCCCGTCTTCATCCCGAAGCCGCCGCCGACGTCGCCGACCTGCACCCGGACCTTGTCGTTGGCGATGCCGAGCACCAGCGAACACAGGTCATCGCGAAGGCCCGTCGGCGTCTGGTTGGAAACGCGCAGCGTGATGCGGTCGGTCACCGCGTCGTAGCTCGCGAGAATGGCACGGGGTTCGATCGGGCAGGGGGCCAGGCGCTGATTGACGAGATTGAGCGAAACGACGTGCGCGGCCTTCCTGAACGCGGCTTCGGTTGCGGCAGCATCGCCGTGGCGCGCTTCGGCCGCGATGTTGCCCGATGCGGCTGGCCATACCAAAGGCGCACCCGGTGCGATCGCGTCGGTGACGGCCACTACGCTCGGCAAGGCTTCGTATCGAATGTCGATCGCCTCCATCGCGTCACGCGCCTCGCCGATGCCTTGCGCGATCACCGCGGCTACGGCCTCGCCGACAAAGCGGACGGTGCCGACCGCGAGCGCGTGGCGTGGTGCGGACGCCGTGGGCGAGCCGTCGCTGCGCTTGAAGTCGGCAGAGAGCGGCAGGGGTTTGACGCCCGCGCGGACCAGGTCATCGCCTGTCACGATGGCGATCACGCCGGGCATTTTCGCCGCCGTGCTCGTGTCGATGGCGGTGATTCGAGCATGGGAATGCGGCGAGCGCAGAAAGCAGACGCAGGCCTGCCCGGGCAGTGATGCGTCGTCGGCGAAAAGGCCCGTTCCGGTCAGGAGACTCTCGTCCTCGACACGGCGAACGGACTTGCCGCTGCCGAAACGCACGTATTGAGATTCTGCGGTCACTTCGAATCCTTCCCGATTTTCCTATTGCGTTTTCTGCGCCATGAAGCGTGCGAGCACGCGATCCCCGTTGCGCAATTCGAGCATGTCGCCGGCGACCTTGTAGCCCGTGGTCATCTTCAGCGCGGACACGAAATCGCTTTCCTGATGCATCAGTTCTTCCGTACACGCCATCATCGTCGTCCCTGCAGGAACGAGTTTGAGAGTATCCGCGCCCAGTTCATATTTTCCCAGCAGTCGATTGCACCCGCCCGATCCGGAAAGGCGGTGGTCGCCTGGATGCAAGGTAAAGCTCGCTTCCCGTGCGGCAGGTAACGCTATGGCCGGCGTGTCGCCGATGGTGACCAGTTTCCAGAAAGTATTTTCCAGCGAGGCGGCAGGCTTGGCGCCCGCGCCCGCGGGGGCATCCGCCGGCATGATCATGTATACCTCGATCGCCACGTCGCTGCCGGCGCCACGTGTGAGAACCGGATACATCCTGGCCGAGGAGAACAGGAGCATGCCGCCCGCCGTGATCGTTGCGCGGACGGAATAGCTGTGCGACGGATCGATTGCGGCGGGATCGAATTCAATGCGAAATGGAATCGGCACTTGCGCGCCGGAGGTCGCAATCGTCGCCTGGCCGACGGTGCGCGCCGCCGCATCCGCGCGCGAAGTGTCCTGCAGGCGTACCTCGACTACCGCATCGGGCGGGAGCGCGACGCGGTGCCGATACGTCACGGTCCCGACGACGGCCGCCGGAGCCGTCCCCTGCGCCAGAACGGGATCGGTCGCGAGCGACACGACGAGAAGGGCGAGCAGCAGCGGTCGATTCATGTGGGGCCTTTCGCCAAATGCGGACCGGGGACCAAGGGAGAGGACGCGTTTGCGGACACATTTGCGTACGTACGCCCCACTGCATTATAAGCGTGCCGCGATCAGTCTGCGCTACGCTAGAATCATCC
>JAYTIR010000043.1:0-3183 GCA_043731765.1 Burkholderiales bacterium | reverse complement strand
CGAAGCACGTCGCGTGCCAATGCAAAGGCGAGAAACTCCTGGCGAAAATCGGTCATGGCGCATGTATTCAGGTAGTTGCGGTCGAGTATAACGTGCCGGGTCCGATCGCCGAGCGCGAATGTTCCTCGCGCGTCTCACGCCTGCACCTGGTGCAAAGTTCCCGGCAGGCGCGTCCTGTAAACTCGCGGGCTTCGCCAATTCGCCTTTTTTCATGCGCGTCATCACCTTAAACGTCAATGGCATCCGTTCCGCTGACCGCTGCGGGCTGGCCCGCTGGCTGGCGCGGATCGAGCCGTGGGACGTGATCTGCCTGCAGGAACTGCGGGCCGACGAAGCCGATGTGCCACGCGCGCTGAAGGCGCCGCGCAAATGCACGGCGGCGTTCAACCCGGCGCAACGGAAGGGCTACGCGGGCGTCGGCCTGTATTCCAAAGTTGCGCCCGGATTCGTGAAGGGCTTTGGTGCCAAGGAATTCGACGACGAGGGTCGCTATCTGCAGGCGGATTTCGCGGAACTGTCGGTGATCAGCATGTATCTTCCGTCGGGCTCCAGCGGGCCGCACCGCCAGGAGTCGAAGTTTCGCTTTCTCGAGGCATTCCTGCCGCATCTTGTAAAGCTTCGCAAAGCCAAGCGGGAGATCATCCTGTGCGGAGACTGGAACATCGCGCACCAGCCAATCGACCTCAAGAACTGGCGCAGCAACCAGAAGAACTCCGGCTTCCTGCCCGAGGAGCGGGCGTGGCTGACCCACATCTTCGACGAGCTCGGATTCGTCGACGTGTTCCGCAAAGTTGATCCGCGCCCCGAGCAATACACGTGGTGGTCCAACCGCGGTGAGGCGTGGGCAAACAACGTCGGATGGCGGATCGACTACCAGATCGCCACGCCGGGCATCGCGGCCCTGGCGCACGCGGCGGCCATCTACAAGAATCGACGGTTTTCGGACCACGCGCCACTGATCATCGATTACGACTACCAGTTGCGCTGATCCGTGCTGCGCATCACCAACCTTACGCTGGCTCGTGGCGTCAAGCGCCTGCTCGAAGGCGCCAACCTGACGATCCACGCCGGCCACAAGGTGGGACTCGTCGGCGCGAACGGTTGCGGCAAGTCCAGCCTGTTCGCCGGCATTCGCCACGAACTGCTCCCCGACGCAGGATCCATCGCGCTGCCGCTGTCGTGGACGATCGCGTACGTCGCGCAGGAAACACCCGCGGTTGCCGTGCCGGCAATCGAATACGTGCTCGACGGCGACCGCGAATTGCGTGAGGTCGAAGCGGCATTGTCCGCGGCAGAGCGCGACCCTGCGCACAACGGCGAAGCGCTGGCGGACTTGCATCATCGCTTCGACGACATCGGGGGTTACAGCTCCCGGGCGCGCGCCGCGACGCTGCTCGCGGGACTGGGGTTCTCCGAGCCGCGACACGATGAACCGGTCGCGAGCTTTTCCGGCGGCTGGCGAATGCGCTTGAATCTCGCGCAGGCGCTGATGTGCCGCTCGGACCTGCTGCTGCTCGACGAGCCGACCAACCATCTCGACCTGGACGCGGTGTTGTGGCTCGAGGACTGGCTCGCGAAATATCCGGGAACGCTGCTGCTGATCACCCATGATCGCGATTTTCTCGATGGTGTGGTCGACCAGATCGTTCATGTCAACGCGCGCAAGCTCACCTCGTACACCGGCAACTACGCGCAGTTCGAACGCGAGCGCGCGCAAGCGCTGGCGCTGCAACAGGCCTCCTACGCCAAACAGCAACGGCAGGTCGCGCATCTGCATTCGTTCATCGACCGCTTTCGCGCGAAGGCCACCAAGGCGAAGCAGGCGCAAAGCCGGATCAAGGCGCTGGAGCGCATGGAATTGATCGCGGCCGCGCACGTGGACAGTCCCTTCGAATTCACCTTCCCGCCGATCGATGCCGCAGCACGGCAACTCGTTCTGCTGGAACACGCGACGCTGGGCTACGAAGGCAGGCCGCCCGTGCTCGCGCATGTCGACTGGGGCATTCTCGCGGGCGACCGCATCGGACTGCTCGGACCCAATGGCGCGGGCAAGTCGACACTGCTTAAGGCCATCGCGGGCACGCTGGCTCCGCAGGCCGGGCAACGGTCGACGGCGCAGAACCTGCGCCTCGGCTATTTCGCGCAACACCAGGTCGAACAACTGCGCGAAGAGTACTCGCCGCTCTGGCACCTGCGGCAGATCGAACCCGACGCGCGTGAACAGGAACTGCGCGATTTCCTGGGCGGCTTCGACTTTCGCGGCGACATGGCTACGTCTGAAGTGGGCCGCTTTTCCGGCGGCGAAAAGGCGCGTTTGACACTCGCATTGATCGTGCGGCAAAAGCCGAACCTCCTTTTGCTCGACGAGCCGACCAACCACCTCGACATTGAAATGCGCGAAGCCCTCACCGAAGCGCTGCAGGATTTCGGCGGCGCGCTGGTCGTCGTCGCGCACGACCGTCACCTGTTGCGCGCAACGACCGATGCGTTGTGGCTGGTCGCGGAAGGGAAGATCACGCCTTTCGATGGCGACCTCGACGACTATCGTGACTGGGTCCTGGATCAACGCCGGCGCGAGCGTACCGAACCTGAAGCGGGACTTGCGGCCGCGCCGATCGATCGCAAGGCACAGAAGCGCGAGGAGGCGGCCGTGCGGCAACGGCTTGCCGATGCACGCCGCCCGTTCGTCGCGCGTCAGGCAGCGATCGAAAGGGAGATGGCCGGCTACAATCGGGAAAAGGAACAACTCGACGCCTGGCTCGCGGCCCCCGAATCCTATGCCGTAGCCATGAAAGACGAACTCAAATCGAGCGTTGCGCGCCAGGGTGAAGTGGTGTGGCAACTGGCGCGGCTCGAGACCGAATGGCTGGAGCTTGCAGAAGCGCTGGAAAAAATCGTGACATGAGTTGACTCGTCCAAAGACAGGAACCAGACCATGACCACCGCGCCCAGGCAGTTCAAGTACTACGACCTCGTGATGGCGGCGTTCGTCACCGTCTACATATGCTCGAACCTGATCGGGCCTGCCAAGGCCGCCACGTTATTCGGCTACACGTTTGGCGCGGGCGTCTTGTTCTTCCCGATTTCCTACATCTTCGGCGACATCCTGACCGAGGTTTACGGCTACGCGCGGGCGCGCAAGGTCGTCTGGGCCGGCTTTGGTGCGATGGTCTTCGCGTCGTT
>JAYTIR010000042.1:0-7498 GCA_043731765.1 Burkholderiales bacterium | reverse complement strand
AAGCCGAGTTCCTTCGCCACTCGCTCGGGTTCGATCGGAAACGACGTGCCGGCAAGCGCCGCGGCCCCGAGCGGCAGGCGATTTACACGGCTGCGGCAGTCGGAAAGGCGCTCGCCATCGCGCGCGAACATCGCGTCGTAGGCCATCAAATGGTGGCCGAACGTGACCGGTTGCGCGACCTGCATGTGGGTGAATCCGGGCATGATCGTGGCGGAGTGACGTTCGGCCAGGTCCAGCAGCGCGCGGCGCAGCGACGTGAGTTGCAATGACAGCGCGTCGATTTCGCCCCGGAGCCAGAGTCGCAGGTCGGTCGCGACCTGGTCGTTGCGAGAGCGACCGGTATGCAGCCGCTTGCCGGCGTCACCCACCAGCTCCGTCAGCCGCTTTTCGATGTTGAGGTGGACGTCCTCGAAGTCGCGCGACCAGGCGAATTCGCCGCGCGCAATCTCCGCGCGAATCTGCGCCATGCCACGTTCGATGTCGGACAGGTCATGCGCGGAAATGATCCCGGTGGCCGCCAGCATTCGCGCATGGGCGAGCGACCCGGTGATGTCGACTTCAGCGAGTCTTTGGTCGAAGTCGACCGATGCAGTGAACCGCTTGACCAGGTCGGTCACTGGTTCGCTGAACCGTCCCGACCAACCGCCAGCGGCATCGGAAGTTGAAGGAGGGGGTGCGGAGGGGGGAGGCGCTTTGGCGGTGGACATGGACGTGCGAATTAAAGTCTTGCGTCGGCTGCATGTCATGCCGACAATGATTGCCGGGGAGTGGCGGTGCGCCGGCGCGGTTTGCTCGTGTGGTTTTCACCAATCCGTGGCCGGTGGCGGTGCCATGGAACGGCCGGAAACGGGTGGGTCAGGGCACGCCGGCCCCGGCGTTCCAAGGCGGCGGGCACAATGCTTGCATACCGCTTCCGATATGGCAGCGATTATAAGACAAAATCCCAACCAGCCCGCCTTGCCGGACTTCCGCAACCTGGGGACCGTCCTGCGCATTCTGGTCGCCGTCAACCTCGGGGCGGCCGTCGTCGCGTTCGCGCGCGCCCCGCAGCTGTCCGCCGTATTTGCCGAGTGGATCGAGGCGACCGCGGTCGTCGAGCCGTACCTGCTGCTCGTCCTCGCGGTACTGTGGGCGGCGTCTCCCTGGCTCGCGCGACTGCCGTTTGGCGTCGGCGCCGGCCTGGTGGCGTTGGTGACCGTGCTGGCCGGGCGGGTCATATTCTCGGCCATGGACACGCTGGCCCCGCTGCCGGCCGGCACGCTGCTCCGCTGGATCCTGTTCGGCCTGATTGCCGTTGGCGTGCTGTTGTTCTATTTCCGAATGCGCGCGCGTGCGCTGTCCCCGGCGATCACGGAAGCAAGGTTGCAGGCGCTGCAGTCCCGCATCCGGCCCCATTTTCTGTTCAACAGCATCAATGCGGTCCTTTCGCTGGTGAGGAGCGACCCGCGGCGCGCTGAAGTCGCGCTGGAGGACATGGCCGATCTGTTCCGCGTGCTGATGCTGGACAACCGCGACCTGACGCCGCTGGAGGACGAGGTCGAGCTGTGCCGCCGGTATCTGGAACTCGAGCAGTTGCGCCTGGGCGATCGGCTCACCGTTGACTGGAACGTCAAGAGCATGCCCGCCGATGCACTGGTGCCGCCGCTCATGTTGCAGCCGCTGCTCGAGAACGCCGTTTACCACGGCATCGAGCCATCGAGCGCGCCCGGAACGGTCTCGATCAACCTCTTCCTGTCGCGCGGCGAGGTCCATGCCATCCTGAAGAATCCCTACCGTGCAACCGGCGGTAACCACCATTCCGGAAACAAGATGGCCCTGGCCAACGTGCGCGAACGGCTGGCGCTGCATTTCGATGCCGAGGCGAGCCTCGAATCGCGGGTCACCAAGGATGCCTACGAAGTACACATTCGCATTCCCTACCGTACGGAAGCAACCAACTCCGCGACGGGAGCCCCCACCGTGACCGGACCGATGCCCGGTCAGGAAAACGACCGCTCCCGCGATTCGAACGCGTGCATCGCCATGCCGGAGGCCGCACGTGGCTGAGACGCCGCTACGCGTTCTGGTCGTCGACGACGAAGCGCCCGCGCGGCGCCGGTTGCGCGAATTGCTGGACGATTGCGCCTCGGCGTTGCCGCTGTCGATCATCGGTGAAGCGCAGCATGGGCGCGAGGCGCTGGATCTCCTGCAGAGCGCACCCGCGGATCTCGTGCTGACCGACATCCACATGCCGGACATGGACGGCGTCGAACTCGCCCGCCATTTGCTCAAGCTGGCGCATCCGCCGGTCGTCATCTTCACCACCGCATTCCACGAACACGCGGTGCAGGCGTTCGAAGTCAACGCGGTCGACTACCTGATGAAGCCGATCCGCGTGCAACGGCTCCTGAGCGCACTGCAGAAAGTCCCGCGCCTGCGGCCGGTGAGTGCCGAGAAGCTGGCGCAATTGCCCTCGTCCGCGCGTCGTTTCCTGTCGGTGACCGAGCGTTCGCGGGTCGTGCTGGTCCCGCTCGAGGACGTCGTCTATCTCAAGGCCGAGCTCAAGTACATCACGATCCGCACGGCGCACCGCGAATACCTGCTCGAGGAATCGCTGACCAAGCTCGAGACCGAATTCGGAATGCGGTTCGTGCGCGTCCATCGCAACTGTCTCGCCGCGCGTGACCATATACGCGGCTTCGAGCGCCGCGTGAACGACGACGGCGACGCGCATTGGGAAGTCCTGCTGGCCGGCGTGGCCGAGACGCTGCCCGTCTCGCGGCGCCAGCAGTTTGTCGTGCGCGACATGGGGCGCGAAACGGCCGCCTGAAATCGGTGAGAAGGTCAGGACGTGAAGAAGTAAGGAAGTAAACCCGCCGCATGGGCGAAGCGGCTACACTTCCTCACCTTATTGACCTTCTCGCCTCCTTACCGCTCAAAAATGCGTACGCTCGTCTGCGGTTCGCTCGCCTACGACACCATCATGGTGTTTCCCGACCGCTTCGCGCGGCACATCCTGCCCGAGCAACTGCGCGTGCTGTCGGTGTCGTTCCAGATCGCGGAAATGCGCCGCGAATGGGGCGGTTGCGCGGGCAACATCGCCTACAACCTTCGCGGGATCGGCGGCGAGCCCGTCGTCATGGCGACAATCGGTGACGACGGCGACGATTATCGCGAGCGTCTCTCGGCACTCGACATCGCGGTCGACGCCGTGCGCCATGTTCCCGGCGCATACACGGCGCAGGCGTTCATCATCACCGACCTCGACGACAACCAGATTACCGCATTCCATCCGGGCGCGATGAATTTCTCGCACCAGAATCGCGTCGGCGACATCAAGGACATCGGTCTTGGCATCGTCGCCCCCGACGGCAAGGAAGGGACGAGCGCGCACGCCGAGCAGTTCGCGCAGGCCGGCATACCGTTCATGTTCGATCCGGGGCAGGGCATGCCACTGTTCAGCGGACCGGAATTGCTCGCGATGATCGACCGCGCGCACTGCATCGCGGTGAACGACTACGAAGGACAAATGCTTGCCGAGCGCACCGGATTGTCGTTGGCGGCGCTCGCCGACCGCGTGGAGGCATTGATCGTGACCATGGGCGGCGACGGCTCGGTCATCCATGCGGGAGGCGCCACCTATGTCGTACCTGCCGCCAAGGCAACCGCGGTCCTGGACCCGACCGGATGCGGGGACGCCTACCGCGCGGGAATCCTGTACGGAATGAGCAACAGCTGGGACTGGGAGAAAACCGGCGGACTCGCTTCCGTGATGGGCTCGCTCAAGATCGGCTCCCGTGGCGGACAAAACCACGTCGTCAACCGCGAAACGGTGGGGGCGCTATACTTCAAAACCTTCGGCAGCCACGTCTGGTGAAATAAGTTGTAGTGGCGCCCCTCGGTGCAAGGCCGCGCCCATCGCGCGGCTTTTTCATGTCGATGACTCTGCACACCACGCCTGCCCCTCAAAAACCGGCGCATCAAAAGCCGAACTCGCCGCCGATCCGGCTGTACCGCTACGTCCGGACGTGCGTGCACGTCGGCGCGGGTGTTGCGACGACACTGTTGGTCTTTCCGCTGGTCTCGCCAACTCGCAAGAGAGCATTGGTCAAGCGCTGGAGCCAGCGCCTGCTGCGCATCCTTGCCGTCGAGGCGCGCGTGCACGGCGACATCGGTGCTCGCGGCGGCAATGTGCTGGTCGTCGCCAACCATATTTCGTGGCTCGACATCTTCGTGTTGAATTCAGTGCACCCCGTGCGCTTTGTCGCGAAAGCCGAACTGGCGCGCTGGCCGATCGTGGGCGCCATGATCAGCGGTGCGGGAACGCTGTTCATCGAGCGCACCAAGCGACGCGACATGCACCGGGTCAACAACCATGTCGCCCAGGTCCTCGCCAGCGGCGACGTGGTGGCCATTTTTCCCGAAGGCACGACCACGGACGGCATCGACATGTTGCCGTTCAAGAGTTCGCTGCTGCAGCCCATTGTCGAGGCGGAGGGCCACGTGCAGCCGGTGGCGATCCGATACCGCGCGCCCGATGGCACGCTGTCGGTCGCGCCGGCGTATGTCGGCGCGACGTCTTTTGCCGAATCGTTCTGGCACGTCTGCGGCGCGCGCGCGCTCACGGTGGAATTGATCGCGACATCGGCGTTGCCGGCGCGCAAAGGACACCGGCGCCATCTCGCGCGTGATGCTGAAAGCGCTATCCGAACGGCTTTGGCTGCACCGGATGCCGCGACGGCACTTGAAACACTTGCCGGTCATCGAGGCGAATCCCGGTAAGCGTACCGCCCCAAAGGCAGCCGGAATCGAGCATCAGCACGTTTGGCGCGAGCACGAGATCGAGCGTGGACCAATGTCCGCACACCACGGTCATTCGCGCGCTCTGGCGATCGGGTTGCGCGAACCATGGCAGAAAGCCGTCGGGCGGGTGACCCGCGCCGCGCTTTTCCTGGAAGTCCATCGTGCCGTCGGCCGTGCAGAAGCGAAGCCGCGTACAGGCGTTGACGGCAACGCGGAGCCGATCATATCCCGCCAGCTCGTCTCGCCATTGCCGAGGGTAGTCGCCGTAGAGCACGCCCAGGAATTCATGCGCGCGGTCGCTCGCGAGCATCGCCTGCACTTCGCGCGAGAGCATCAACGCCGTCGCCGGCGTCCACTGCGGCAACAGGCCGGCATGCACCAGCAGCCGCTCGCCTTCGACCGCCACCAGCGGTCGCGACGCCAGCCACGCAATCAACTCATCGCGGTCCGGCGCCTCGAGGATGGCGTCGAGCGTGTCGTCGCGATGCGGCCGGCGATGGCCCGCGGCGATGGTCAGCAAGTGGAAGTCGTGATTGCCCAGCACGGTAGTCGCCGCATCGCCAAGTTTCCTCACCTCGCGCAGGACCGCCAGCGATTCCGGGCCGCGATTGACGAGGTCGCCGACGAGCCACAGGCGATCGGAAGCCGGCGAGAACGCGATGAGGTCCAGGAGCTGGCAAAACTCGGCGTGGCAGCCCTGAATGTCGCCGATTGCGTAGAGCGCCATTTTTGTTTGGGCGAGGGAAAATTTCGGAGGCGTGCGTGACTGCTAGAATTGACGCGCTTTCATTCTATCAAGCTTCGTGCACTTTCCCCTCAACCCTCCTCAGCGCGAAGCAGTACGCCACATCGACGGTCCCTTGCTCGTGCTGGCCGGCGCAGGCAGCGGCAAGACGCGCGTCATCACCGCCAAGATCGCGCACCTGATCGAGCGCGGCGTTGACCCGGCCCGGATTGTCGCGATCACCTTCACCAACAAGGCTGCGCGCGAAATGCGCGAACGCGCGCAGTCGCTCCTGAAGGCGCAGGGCAAGGCAGGCGAGGCCGCGAAGGTCGTGGTCGCCACGTTCCACGCACTGGGCCTCAAGATCCTGCGCATAGAAGCGAAGGCGGCGGGATTGAAACCCGGCTTCTCGATCTTCGGTCCCGCAGACCTCGAGTCCGTCGTTGCCGAGCTCATTGCCACCTCCGACCGCGGCCGCGCGCGTTCGGCGCAATGGAAGATCAGCGCGTGGAAGAACGCATTGGTCCCGCCTGCAACGGCGCTCAAGGAGGCGCGCAACGACGACGAGGTCATCGCTGCGCGCGCTTACGCCAACTATGGCGAAGCGCTGGCCGCTTACCAGGCCGTGGATTTCGACGACCTCATCGTCCGCGTGGTGAAATTGCTCGAGCGCGACGCGGACGTGCGTGCGCGCTGGCAGGCTTCGTTCGCGCATGTGCTCGTCGACGAATATCAGGACACCAATCCGGCCCAGTATCGCCTGTTGCGTGCGCTGGTCGGCACCGGCACGCCGTTCACTGCGGTGGGCGACGACGATCAGGCCATCTACGGCTGGCGCGGCGCCACGGTCGACAACCTCGCGTCCCTGCCGCGCGATTATCCCGATCTCAAGGTGATCAAGCTGGAACAGAACTATCGCTCGACGGTGCGCATCCTGCGCTCCGCAAATGCGCTCATCGCCAACAATCCGAAGCTCTTCGAAAAGCGCCTCTGGAGCGATCGAGGGCTAGGCGAGACCATCCGCGTCGTGCCGGCGGCCGATGACGAAGCCGAAGCGGAAATGATCGTGCGCCGGATCGCAGCACTCAAGTTCGAGCGGCGCACGAAATTTTCCGATTTCGCGATCCTCTACCGCGGCAACCACCAGGCCCGCGTGTTCGAGACCGCGCTGCGCGGGCAGAACCTGCCCTACGACGTGTCGGGTGGCCAGTCCCTTTTCGACAAGACCGAGGTCAAGGATATCGTCGCTTACTTGCGTTTGATCGCGAACGACGACGACGACCCGGCGTTCGTGCGCGCCGCCACGACGCCGAAACGCGGCATCGGACCAACCACACTCGGTCGACTGGGCGATATCGCGGCGGCGCGTCACGAAAGTCTGTTCGCTGCGGTATTCGCTCCCGAATCGACCGCCATCATTCCGGCCAGGCAACACGAAGCGCTCACGCAATTCTGCGTGCTGATCAACAACATGCGTTCCCGGGCGGAACGCGAGCCCGCGGGGCGGCTGCTCAACGAACTTTACGCGGCGATCCGATACGAGGAGTGGCTGGTTTCGACGTTGGACAAGCGGGAAGCGCAAGCCCGGACGCAAAGCGTGCGCGACCTCATCGACTGGCTTTCGCGCAAAGGAGAAAATGACGATCGCAACCTGCTCGAACTCACGCAGATGGTGGCGCTGATCACCATGCTCGAGGGCAGGGAGGGCACGGGTGCGGATGTCGTGCACCTGTCGACGCTGCACGCGGCGAAGGGCCTCGAATTCCCGCACGTTTTCCTGGTGGGCCTGGAGGAGGGCCTCCTGCCGCATCGCGAATCGGTGGAGGCCGGAACGATCGACGAGGAACGCCGGTTGATGTACGTCGGCATCACGCGCGCGCAACTGTCGCTGCATCTGTCGTATTGCCGGCGGCGCAAGCGCGCCCGCGAGATGATGTCGTGCACGCCGTCGCGCTTCATCGGCGAATTGGCGCAGGAGGATCTTCGTTACGC
>JAYTIR010000041.1:0-2220 GCA_043731765.1 Burkholderiales bacterium | reverse complement strand
GCGCCGGTTTTCCTGGACGGTCCCCGGCCGGAGTTCTATGTGGCCTCGCGCGGCCACCATGCCGACATCGGTGGCATCACGCCCGGCTCGATGCCGCCCGATTCATCGCATGTGGACGAGGAGGGCGTGCTGCTCGACAACGTGCAACTCGTCGCCGGTGGACGTTTTCTGGACGCGGAGATGCGCGCGATTCTCGCCTCGGGCCGCTATCCGTCCCGCAATGTCGACCAGAATCTCGCGGACCTGCGCGCGCAAGTCGCGGCGTGCGCAAAGGGCGCTGCCGAGTTGGCCAGAATGGTCGAACACTTCAGCCTGCCGGTGGTCCGCGCCTACATGCAGCACGTGCAGGACAACGCCGAAGAGTCGGTTCGCCGCGTCCTCGACGTGTTGAAGGACGGCCGCTTCGAATACGAGATGGACAGCGGGGCGAAAATCGTGGTCGCGATCTCGATCGACAAGAGCAAACGCGAAGCCACCATCGATTTCACGGGCACGAGCGCCCAGCAGCCGACCAACTTCAACGCGCCGTCCGCGGTGTGCAAGGCGGCCGTGCTCTATGTGTTCCGCACGCTGGTCGACGACGAAATTCCGATGAACGCCGGTTGTCTCAAGCCATTGCATATCATCATCCCCGAAGACTCGATGTTGAGTCCGCGGTATCCTGCGGCCGTCGTGGCCGGCAACGTGGAAACTTCGCAAACGGTCACCGATGCGCTCTACGGCGCACTCGGCGTTCTGGCCGCTTCGCAGGGAACGATGAACAATTTCACGTTCGGCAATGACACCTACCAGTACTACGAGACCATTTCCGGCGGCGCGGGCGCGGGCCCGGATTTCGATGGCGCGAGCGTGGTCCAGACCCACATGACCAATTCCCGCCTCACCGATCCGGAGGTGCTCGAATGGCGCTTTCCGGTGCGACTCGATGCCTTCGACATCCGGCATGGCAGCGGCGGACGTGGCCGGCACCGTGGCGGCGACGGCGCCACGCGGCGTGTTCGCTTTCTGGAACGCATGACCGCGGTGATGCTGGCCAACCATCGCCGCGTGCCGCCGTTCGGCGTGGCGGGCGGCGCGCCCGGTTCGCTGGGCCGCAACTGGGTAGAACGGCAGGACGGTTCGCGCGAGGAGTTCGGCGCGACGTGCGCCGTGGACATGCAGCCCGGCGACGTGTTCGTGATCGAAACGCCCGGCGGCGGCGGATTCGGTCCGCCCGACCCATGAGCGCCGAAGGGCCGTCCCGAGGTGCGAATTCCGCCCCCATTGGGGGCAGCGCCGCGGCGAAGTCCGCAAGCGTGGGGGTCCAATGACGAGCGGAATCAAGGGCGCCACGGTCGGCATCGACTGGCTGGTTGCGGGCGCGCGCGCCGACGCAACACTCGCCGAGCGCGTGGCGTGGATCGAACAATTCATGGCGTGGATTCGCGCCCGTGGCGGGGCCGACGCCGAGGGCGCCGCGGCGCCGGCAACGCGCATCCGGTTCTTCCTGCAGGTCCTGGAGCGCCATCCCGATCGCAAGATCGCGGTGTCATTGCTGGTGCGCAACACGTTGCGGGAACTGAGCGCGATCGGCCTGTTGTGCGAAACCGGCCTTCCCCGCGCCAGCGCGTTCTTCCAGGAACTGTCCGGCCGCCTCGCGTCGAAGCTGCTGCCGGCGCCGCCTGCCGAGAACGACATGTCGGTGCTGTTCCGCCGCGTGTTCCCGGAGGAAGCGGACGCCGACTGGGTGGCCGCACTTCCCATCGCGGCGCTCGACGGCATCGGCGACCTGCTACAACACGGCGCGACGGTCGACGCGAACGATCCCTGGTCCAGCTTCAGGCGCGACGCCGCCGACGCATTGATGATCCTCGCGAGTCAGGTCCAGGCGATCGGCTTGTCGCAACGTGTTCGCCAGCGCACTGCCGCGGAGCGCCCACTGGACACGCCGTTTGCGGGGCTGTCCTCGGCCGTGCACGACTATGTCGAGGCAGCTTTCGGATCGGAGCGGTTCGAGACCGAAGAGACTGCCGTGAAGAGTTTCGTGGCGCGGTGCACGCGGGCACTGGCCGACGTGACCAGCCACCTCGAGAATTACGGCGTTTCCATCGATCTCGTGTACCAGCTCGAACGCGCGCAACTTTCGCTGCAGCGGATGGAGGCCATCATCGAGCTGCACGGGCGCACAGAGACGGACCGCGTGGCTACGGCCCACTTCGTGGCGGCGCTGATCCGCGCCAA
>JAYTIR010000040.1:0-6640 GCA_043731765.1 Burkholderiales bacterium | reverse complement strand
CAGCAAGTATGTTGAGTCCACCGGCCACAGCTTGAAACTGAACGTACCGAAAGGCAGCAAGCTGCCGGCGATGACGCTGGAGTGGAAAGTACCCGAGGTATGGAACGCGTTTGAGCGCAACCGCGCCCGTGCCTACGCCGTCGCGTTCAACCTGATGGTCACCGTGGAAAACTGGACACGGGCATTGGACCTGCAAAAACGCGGCGAAACCCGTGTGCATACGCCGTTTGAGGTTCCGCCCAAAGGTCAATTTATCGGCGTCGGATTCTGGGGCGCCGGCAGAGGATTCCTGGCCCACTGGTGCGTGATCGAGGATGGCCTCCTGGCCAACTATCAGATCTGCACCCCGTCCACTGTGAATGCGTGTCCGAAAACGCCCTGGGGGGAATCGGGGGCGTACGAGCAGGCGGTGTTGAACACAGTGTTGGTCGAATCCAACTACAAGGATCCGAGCAGCTTCAAAGGCATCGATATCCTGCGCGCCATCCGCAGCTTCGATCCGTGCATGCCGTGCACCACGCACGTGATGGTGGAAGGGTCGGACCGGGTGATCACGCGCGAAGTCACCACTTGCGCGTGCGGAATCTGAGCGAGCGGACATCTTGCGGATTCTGATCGGCATCGTCGGCTACTATCAGTTCATTCGCGGCTATCCGCTCGGGCCCGAACTGATGGAGCGCCTACAGGCCGGTCCATGGCCGGACGGGATCAGCATCAAGGAATTGAACTGGGGGCCGATCGCGATCGTCCAGGATTTCCAGGCGAGTGCCGAAAAGTACGATCGCGTGATTCTCGTGGGGGCGGTCGATCGCGGGCTCGCGCCGGGCACGGTGAGCTGTCATTCCTGGGCGGGAGGCGTGCTGGATCCGCTCGCGGTGCAGCGCCGCGTGTTCGAAGCAGTGACCGGCGTCATCAGCCTGGATAACCTGCTCATCATCGGCGCGCACTTTGGCGTCTGGCCCGAGGAGTTGATCACGGTGGAAGCGCAATTTCCGGAGAACAGCCTCAGCGACCTGGTGCTCGAAGAAATCGAGGTCGACCGCGCAGCGGGACAGATGGCAATCATCGGCGAGAAGCCGTTGACTTCGGGTAACGAGCGGATTGTTCAGCATCTCGTCGAGTTGACCCGGCGCGCCGCGCTCGGCGGCAAAGCCGCTGTGCCCGAAATGACTCCATTGAGCGCGGATCTGCTCACACCGGTCGCGGCCGTTTGTCATCACGAATTCGTCGAAGACTGCCGCGATACCCGGCGGTCGAACAGCATGGAAAGTGCCCGATGAGCGCGCTCACCTCGAATACAGAAACCACCGCACTGGATCGGCTGGTCGATCGGGAAGAAGTGCTGCAAATATGCTATTGGTACCAAGGCGAGGGGCTGGGTGACATCTACAATTCTTCGCTGCTGGGACCGTTCCTGAACCGCGAGCCCAAAGCGGTCGAGGCAGCGCTCGAGGAACTCGCGCGATACGGAGAGCTTGAGCCGGTCGCCACACCGGTGCCGGGCTATCGTCTAACGGCATCGGGCAAAAAAAAGGCCGGGAGTCTGTTCGCTGAAAGCTTTTCCGATTTCCAGAAAGCGAGCCATGGCGAATGTGACGCGGGCTGCTGCGACGGTGACGACCATTCGCAGTGCGGTGACGAATGCGCGTTGCACTGAACGTGTAATGGTGCTGCCCCATGGCAGATGCCGATCAGTTCAAATCCGGGAAGGCTCCCGAGGAATTACAACCGCTCGTTGGCTTCATGTCCAACGACGACTGGGACGCGTTACTCGCTCGCCTCAATGGACTCATCCAGACGCTGGAAGAACTGCCCTCGGGCGAGGTAAAGACTGCCGTATTCGAGACGCTCGAGGGCGTAGACGCATTGCATCGCGAGGCGTTGCGGCGCCTGGTCCGGTTGTTCAAGGAAGGCGTGTTGGAGAAAGTCGTTTCCGACCCAGCTATCCACACGTTGATGGAACTCTACGATTTGCTTCCAGACGAAATCGAAGAACCTGCAGCGCAAAAACAAAAATCGAGATTCCCAACGTTTGCGATCAAGGCGGTGTCCACCGCGCCTCCGGCCAGGCAGCGCTATCCGCATTGGGTACCGGTCCTGCAAAGCCGCGATGAACTGCCACCGGGGTTTGCAAGAGAATTCGTTGTCGATGAAGGCCCGGTGCTGATGTGCCGGCGGGAAGACTTGTACTTCGCGGTCGAATCGCTTTGCGCCCGTGACGGTGCGACGCTGAGGTTGGCGACACTCAGCGGCTACACGCTTACTTGCCCGAATCATTCCGGCTGCTATTACGACGTGCGCCAGGGTACCCGGATTGGCGGCGGCGAATCGATCGCTTGCTATCCGGTGAAACAGGACGAGGACGGACGGGTTTCGATAGGCCTGGATATGAATTTCAAGCCGAACCTGCCGAGCTTCTAACAACAGTGCGCGCTGCCGGCCCGAAAATTCTGATCGTAGGTGTCGGCAACGTGCTGCATGGCGATGACGGCTTCGGCGTCCAGCTCGCGTGGCGTCTGGCCGTCGAACGTTTCCCGCCTGGTGTGAAGGTGATGGAGACCGGCATCGGCGGCATGAGTATCGTGCAGGAACTGATGACCGGCTATGATGCGGTGCTGTTGCTCGATGCGCACCAGAGCGGCGGGCGGCATGGCGAGTTGCGATTACTGCGGCCGGTGTTGCCGGATCTCGCTGAACTCGACCCGCATGCGCTGCGCGATTATTTCGCCGATACCCATTACGCTACGCCAATCCGCGCGCTCTCGCTGCTCGAACAAATCGGGCGCCTGCCGCCACAGGTCGCGGTTATCGGCTGCGAGCCCGCTGAGGTCGAGGAGTTCGGGATAGGGCTCAGCGCTCCGGTTGCCGCGGCGCTGGATAGCGCCGTCACGATGGCGCGCGATTGGGTGGAGATGCAGTTAAAAAACAATGGCGCTGCAGCACCGACATGATTAGCAAATCGGAGCGGGATCGACAAGTCATTTAACGGTCGACACGCTGTTGCGCAAGCGCAATGCATTCCCGATCACCGATGCCGAACTGAAACTCATCGCCACTGCGGCAATCATCGGTGACAGTAGCCATCCTGTAATGGGATACAGCACGCCCGCAGCGATGGGAATGCCCAGCGCGTTATAAAGAAAGGCGAACATCAGGTTCTGCTTCATGTTCTTTACGGTGGCTTCCGACAACCGTTGCGCCACAGCAATTCCACGCAGATCGCCTTTCACCAATGTGACCTGTGCGCTGTTCATTGCTACGTCCGTTCCGGTCCCCATCGCGATGCCAACGTCGGCTTTCGCCAGCGCAGGGGCGTCATTGATCCCGTCGCCGGCCATGGCTACAACCCGGCCTTCTTTTTGCAGCTTTTCAACCAGCTTCAGCTTGTCGGCCGGCTTGATCTCGCCATACACTTCATCGATTCGAAGGCGAGCGCCCACCGACTTTGCGGTGGTCAGTCCATCGCCGGTCGCCATTACGATTCGTATTCCGGCAGCCTTGATTGCGGCCAGTGCTTCCTGCGTACTGCTCTTGATCGGATCCGACACGGCGAGCAGCCCCGCGAGTTTCCCATCGATTGCGAGGTACATCACACTCGCACCTTCGGCGCGCAGGGCTTCAGCCTGTGGCACGAGGCTTTCCACCGCAGTGCCGACCTGCTGCATCAACGCAGTGTTGCCGAGGGCGAGCTGGCGTCCGGCGACCAGTCCACGCACGCCGATGCCTGAACTCGATTCGAAGCCGTCCGGTTTATCCAGCGTCAGGCCACGCTCTCGGGCCGCACGAACGATCGCCTCGGCGAGGGGATGTTCGCTGCCCTGGTCGAGGCTCGCTGCCATGCGCATCACTTCGTCCGGGTCGAAGCCGGGAGCGGGAATGACCTTGTCGAATGCCGGTTTACCTTCAGTCAGCGTACCGGTCTTGTCGACGATCAGGGTGTCGACCTTGCGCAGATTCTCGATGGCTGCCGCGTCCCGGAACAGCACACCCTGTGTCGCACCCCTTCCGGTAGCGACCATGATCGACATCGGAGTGGCCAAGCCCAGCGCGCAGGGGCAGGCAATGATGAGCACCGCCACCGCGTTGATCAGCCCATAGACCCAACCGGGTTCGGGTCCGAACAAGCCCCAGACGAAGAACGTCAGCACGGCGATTGCCACCACGGTCACGACGAAGTAACCGGCCACGACGTCGGCCATCCGCTGCATCGGGGCCTTGGTCCGCTGTGCCTGCGCGACCATCTGGACGATTTGCGCCAGCACGGTGTTCGATCCGACGCGTTCCGCCCGCATCACCAACGCACCGCTGGTGTTGAGTGTCGCGCCGATCACATGGTCGCCCGTACGCTTGGTCACGGGCATCGGTTCCCCGGAAACCATTGATTCATCGACTGCGCTGCTGCCCTCGACTACGACGCCGTCCACCGGAACCTTTTCTCCGGGGCGGATACGAAGCGTATCGCCGACATGCACGTGGGTCAGCGGCACATCTTCTTCATTGCCATCGGCGTTGATGCGCCGCGCGGTCTTGGGGGCGAGGCCGAGCAGGGACTTGATTGCGGCCGAAGTCTGCGAACGCGCTTTCAATTCCAGAAGCTGTCCCAGCAAGGTCAGCGAGATGATCACCGCCGCCGCTTCGAAATACACGGCGACGCGACCCATCGAGATGAACGAGGCCGGAAACACCTGGGGTGCGACAGTGGCCACGACGCTGTAGACAAACGCGGCGCCGGTACCGAGGCCGATCAGTGTCCACATGTTCGGGCTGCGATTGATGACCGACTGCCAGCCGCGGGTGAAAAACGGCCAGGCGGCCCAGAGCACAACCGGCACAGTCAGCGCGAGCTCCACCCAACTTTGCTTAGCCATGTCCATCCACTGCAATCGATGGCCGAACATGGCCAGTACGAGGACGATACCGGTCAGGGGCAGCGTCCACCAGAACCGCCGCTGAAAGTCGCGCAACTCAGGATTGTCGTCGTCGTCGAGAGTGGGCATTTCAGGCTCGAGCGCCATCCCGCATTTCGGACAACTTCCAGGATGATCCTGACGTATCTCGGGGTGCATCGGGCACGTAAAGATCGCGCCAGCGGGGATTGGCTCGTCAGGCTGTACGGCGGGTTTGGGTGAGGTGAACTTGGTGGCATTCGCGCTGAATTTTGTCTTGCAGTGCGCGCTGCAGAAGTAATAGTTCCGACCTTCATGCTCGTATTGGTGGTCCGTTTGGCGGCTTACCGTCATTCCGCACACCGGATCAATGAGTGCCTCGCCGGCTGGAGCATCCTTCTGCATCCCTTCACCGGAATGGCCATGCGCGTTGCAGGCCGGGCAATGTTGGCCGAGTGGATCCTTGTTGTCAGGCGATGATGACATTTGCTTTCTCCGTCGATGCACTGGAACCATTTTAGTCTAAACTCTGTACCCCACCCCAGAGTCAAGCGATTTGTCCATGTCCGCCACGCGCTTCGAAAGCCTCACCATCGGGCGTCTTGCCAAAGCGGCCGCTGTCGGCGTGGAGACCATTCGTTATTATCAAGAGCGAGCGCTGCTGCCCAAACCGGAAAGCGAAGGCAGTTACCGGCAGTACCCAGTCGTGCTCGTCGGCCGCATTCGCTTCATCAAGCGGGCGCAGGATCTCGGATTCACACTCGACGAAATCGCCAGCTTGCTGGAACTTCAGGACGGCAGCAACCGGCGGTCGATTCGGGCAATTGCCGCGGCCCGCGCTGAGCAGATCGAAGCCAAGGTCGCAGATCTGCAGCGCATGGGCCGAACGCTGCGTCATCTGTTGCGCGAATGTGGGCATTCGAAGGCGAATGTGCAGTGCCCGATCATCGAATCCATTGCGTCCGATCCGCACTAAGCGCAGATAGTTCGAACTGCCGCCCTCATAGCCAGCCTCCGCTGAACCCCGCCCGGCGCAAGCCGTCGCCGATGTACGGGCAACCGCGCGTCAATCGCCACAATAACCCTGTACGATAATTTTCCGCCATCAGGACGGTCGGTCCTTCATTCAGGCCAAAATGCCAAGGCGATACCCAGCCGTGGGAGTTGCCGGATGCGCAGGGATAGGTCGGATTGAACGACGCTTTGAAGCCGTGGCGGTTCGACTCTGTCAATTTGAGTTCGTGGATACAATAGTCGAGCGCGGGCAGCACAATCTCGGGCGCGAACGGCAGCGATGCCGCCACGGCCCACGGCGCGAGAGTGCCGTCGTCAGGTCCGTACGGAACGCCACGCGCCACGTAATCGAAAAATTGGCGCTCGACCCCGGCCACGTTGCAGGTGGTCGGACCGGGACCTTCGCTCGCGGTCAGTCCCCAGCAGTGTTGGCCATACTGCGCAAATTTGTGCGGGTTGTCGATCGCATACAGTCGCTGCACATGGGTCGCACGCCGGCTGTTCTCGAAATAGTCGATGCCCTTGCCGCGCATGAAAGCATCCTGAATGCCACGAAAGTCCACCCAGATATGGGAGAGCTGATGGGTGAACAGCGGTCCGGCATACAAATAGTCAAATCCGTAGCAGTGTTGCCACCGGTAGGTGGACGCCCACGCCGCGTAAGCGCTCTCGGATAGCGGATGCGTTGGCGACCCCAGTCCCAGGATATACAGCAGCAGCGCCTCATCGTAGCCCTCCCA
>JAYTIR010000039.1:0-2607 GCA_043731765.1 Burkholderiales bacterium | reverse complement strand
CCGACGGGCAAGCCCGGCGTCGAAGGCGGCAAGGCGCTCGAGGCGTACGCGGCAAACCCGAGTCCGGACAACGTGACGCTCGTCACGCTGCCCCGCCTCGACCGCGCAACCCAGTCCTCGGCCTGGTTCGAGGCGCTGGCCGGCGCAGGCGTCACGGTCGCGGTCTATCCGGTCGAACGCGACGTGCTGCCCGCGTGGATTGCGGCGCGCATGAAGCTTCATCAACAGCATGCGTCGCGCGAAACGCTCGCGTTCCTCGCGGACCACTGCGAGGGCAACCTCCTCGCCGCGCGTCAGGAAATCGAGAAATTGGCGCTCCTGTTGCCGGAGGGCGAACTCGCGCACGACGCGGTAGAGGCGGCCATTGCCAACGTCGCACGCTTTGACATATTCCATTTGTCGGAGGCCTGGCTCGCCGGCGACGCGACGCGCGTCCTGCGCATCCTCGGCGTTTTGCAAGCCGAAGGCGACGCGCCGGTTCCCGCGATCTGGCAACTCGTCGAGGATGTGCACGCCATCGCCGCCGTGCACACGATGGTGCGCGAAGGAGCGCCGGTGTCGTCGGCGATACGCAACGTGCGTGTGTGGGGCAAGCGGCAAAACGCGTTGGAACGCGCGGTAAACCGCGTCGCGCCAGCGTCGATACCGGCGTTGCTGCTGGCGCTCTCGAAGCTGGATGCGCTGTCCAAGGGGCTCGGCCGCGGCGACGCGTGGGACTCCCTCACGGACGTCGCGCTGGCAGTCTGCGGCAAGCCGCTGTTCGTTTCGGCGTAACGAATCCTCGTTAATTCTTGCGGTGCTTGATGACGTGCGCATCGTCGGCCTCGATTGCCAGCTCGCGGCGGCCGTCGAAACTTCCGGGCGCCAGGTTGACCGAGCCGACGATTGCGCGGGCGCTGTCGGCGAGCATCATCTTGCCGTGAAGGCGCAGGCCCTTGAGCTTGTGCACCTTGGCGCCGACGTCGTGCATGATCCGCAGGCCAGCGACACCCTCGATCAGCTTGTCGCGCTTTGCGTCAGCAATATCCGGCGAAGCTCAGCGGAAATCGCCCCACGTCGCATTGATCGTCGCCAGCGCGGCGAGCGCCGCGGTTTCGGTTCGCAGTACGCGAGGCCCGAGTCGCGCGGCGGTCATGCCGGCGTGTTGTGCATGGTCGACTTCGTCGGACGTCAATCCACCTTCAGGACCGATCAGTAGGTCGAGCGCGTCCTGCGGGCGGGGCGCGTCGATGAGCGACGCGTCCGCGATCGGCGATAACACCAATCCCGAAGCCGCAACAGACCGGGCGACGAGCCAACGCTCGAGCGCAACGGCTCCGCGCACTTCGGGAATGCGGTTGCGCCCGCATTGCTCGCATGCGGCAACAACAATCTGGCGCCAGTGTGCGAGGCGCTTCTCGCCGCGCTCGCCATCGGGCATGCGCGCGCTGCGCGAGGTGAGGACGGGCTGGATCACAGCCACGCCCAGTTCCACCGACTTGCGCACGGTGTGGTCCATCGCATCGTTGGCCGCGATTCCCTGGACCAGCGTCATCGCGAGCGTGTTTTCGCGTTCGACCGGATCGAAGGAGTCAATGCGAACCACGGCATTGCGTTTGTCCGCTCGAATCAGCGTTGCCGCGAATTCGCCTCCGGTCCCGGTGAACAATGTCACGCGATCGCCCACCGCCAGCCGCAGGACGCGCAGCGCATGATGCGCGGCCGCGTCGGGCAAGACGTACTCGCTGTTCACATCGCCGGCTTCAAGTCCATCGGGGCAATGAAAACGCGGAGCGCTCATGGGACCCCCACGCTTGCGGCATCCGCCGTTGCATCGACGAAGTCGAAGTGGAACAGATCCGTCTGTGGCTGGTAGCCGATCTTGGCGTAGATCGAATTCGAAACGGGATTCGCGAGGTCGGTGATCAGGAACAGCCGTTGGCGGCCCTCGTCCAGCAACGCCTGCGACAACGCCGCGACGAGCGCGGTGGCGTAGCCGCGCCCCCGCGCATGTGGCGGCGTATACACCGGCGCAATGCGTGCGGCGTCGGGCGGCGCATCGGTCCACCCGGCAAATGCGACCGCGCCGGCATCGTCCCAGATCCAGAATTGACCGCGTTCAATGCGTTCGGGCACCAATGCGCGCATGCGCTCGGGACTTTCCGGCAGCTGAATCTCCGTGATGAAGTCGTGCTGCGCGGTGCTCACCCAGGCGATGTCGTCTGCCGTGGCAATGCGCGCGTCGCCTGATGGCCGCGGCACCGTTTCGACTCGCGTCAGCTTGTGGTTGCGCAATTGGACCCGCAGCGCATGCGGCCGGCCCGTGAGTGCACGCCATGTGCGCGCAAAGGTTTCGCAGGCCGACATGGTGCCGACGATGCCCTGCAGCGCGGGCCCGCTTTCCCGCCGCTGTGCAAACACATCTTCGGCAAATGCGACGGCGGCCGCAGGGTCGCTCGCACCGATCCAGAGACCGCCCAGCCCGCGCAATACCGCCGCGCCGACCTCGTCGCCATTGGCGAAGGTCGCGAGGTAGACAAGTTCGGATTCGGCGGGTGGATTGCGAAGCAGTCCCGTCGCCCACGCGACGTAACTGCTTGCCAGCGCCTCGTCGCGCGCGAGTACAGG
>JAYTIR010000038.1:0-1646 GCA_043731765.1 Burkholderiales bacterium | reverse complement strand
GGATGCAAAGGCCGCTTGAGTGCCGCAGCAACCGATGATCCGTGTGCCCGTGCCGCGCCGCCTGCGCATCGCGACCCGCGAATCTGCGCTCGCGCTCTGGCAGGCGGAACACATTCGCGCGCGGCTCATCGCGCACTATCCCGGCATGGTGGTCGACCTGCTGGGAGTGACGACACAGGGCGACCGCATCGTTGACCAGCCGCTCTCGGCAATCGGTGGCAAGGGGCTGTTCATCAAGGAGCTCGAGGTTGCGATGGACGAAGGCCGGGCCGACCTGGCAGTGCATTCGCTGAAAGATGTGCCGATGGAAATGCCACCGGGTTTCGTGCTGGCGTCCATCACCGCGCGCGAGGACCCGCGCGACGCCTTCGTGTCCAATCATTACGCAGGACTCGAGGATCTGCCGCAGGGCGCGGCAGTCGGCACGTCGAGCCTTCGCCGCGAAGCCCAGTTGCGCGAGCGCCATCCGCATCTGCAAATCGAACCGCTGCGCGGCAACGTCAATACGCGGTTGCGCAAACTCGACGAAGGCCAGTACGACGCCATCATCCTGGCCGCCGCCGGATTGACGCGCCTGGGATTCGGCACGCGCATTGCGGCGTTGCTGGCACCGGATGACAGCCTGCCCGCGCCGGGTCAGGGCGCGCTGGCGCTCGAATGTCGCAGCGACCGCGCCAACATCGTGGCCGCGCTGGCGCCACTGGCCGACTTCGGAACGACACTTGCCACCATGGCGGAACGGGCATTCTCCCGCGCTCTTGGTGGCAACTGTCACACGCCGCTCGCGGCCTACGCGCAATGGGAGGAGGGCACGCTCTGGCTCCGCGGTCTGCTCGCGGCCCGCGACGGGAAGGATGTCCTGCGCGGCGAAGTCGAGGCGGAAGTGGCCGACGGTGAAGCCGCGGAGCAGTTGGGTCGTGAGTTGGCCGACGATTTTCTGGCGCGTGGTGCAGGGCGCTTCATGGCGACCTGACGCGGCAAATCATCGTGAGCGTGTATTCGTTGGAGAAAGCGCCCGCGCCTCGCGGTCCGTTGGCCGGGGTCGGCGTGATCGTCACGCGTCCGGCGCGCCAGGCCGCGGGGCTCGCGCGGCAACTTGCCGTGCTGGATGCGACGCCTGTCATCTTTCCCGCGATCGTGATCCTTCCGCCCGCGAATCGCGCCCCGCTCGATAGCGTGCATGCGTCGCTCGCCCGCTACGACATCGCGATTTTCGTGTCGGCCAACGCCGTGGAATATGGCGTGCCCGCGCCGCAGGTGTGGCCGGCGAATCTTTTGACTCTGGCTCCCGGGCCGGGCACGGCGGCGGCGCTGGCCGCGACCGGCATTGCCGAGGCACGAATTCCCGCGTCGACGTTCGACAGCGAAGGCCTGCTTGCGTTGCCGGAATTGCGCGACCTCGACGGCAAACGCGTCGTGATTTTCCGCGGCGAAGGCGGGCGCGGCCATCTCGGGGAAACATTGCTCGAACGCGGCGCGGATGTGACCTATGTCGAATGCTATCGTCGTGCGGCGCCTGCCGCGGGTTCCGCTGGATTGAGCGAGGTGCTGCGTGACGCGCGTGTTCACGCGCTGACATTGACGTCGAGCGAAGGCCTCGACAATCTCTGCGCGCTGCTCGACCCCGCGGATCTGCGCCGTCTCCA
>JAYTIR010000037.1:0-2403 GCA_043731765.1 Burkholderiales bacterium | reverse complement strand
CGCCGGGTCCTGTGCATAGGCATCATCCCGGTAACTCAGTCCCGCGGAGTAACGCTGCGTCCACCCGTCGAGCAATCCCTTTGACCAGCCGCCGAATATCTCCGCCGTCTTTTGCTGGTGCCGATACTGGCCGATGATATCGCCGCCGTTGTATACCGAGTCGATATGGTCGTCCTTCGCCGCGGTCACCCCTGCCGCCCACCGCGTATCGAGCGCATAGAATGGTCGCGTCAATCCGACGGATTGCTTCTCGCCATCATTGAATGTGGCGAAGGAATAGCTGATGGTGGTCCACCCGTCGAAGACGTGGTTATTCGACACATTGAATTCGGTGCCGCTGCGGTCCACGTCCGAGGAACGGGCAATGCCAAGTGTAGTGCCCGTGCCCAGCAGGTTGTACTCCTTCAATGACACGCCGCTAGAATTGGCGCCTCCCGCGCGGCCAAAACTGACCCCCGGATCGAGCGTCCAGGTGTCCCGCGTCCTGACTTCGATATCGACGATGCCGTCATGCCAGGCGATCGGCTGGATCTTGACGTCGTAGATGTAGCGGTTGTTGCGCAACAGGCGCTCCGATTCCTCGATCAGGCGCACCGAAAGCGGCTCGCCGCTCTTGAACAGCAGCGTGCGCTGGATCACATTGGGTCGCGTGCGGACGTGCAGGGCATTGGCAGCCCGGAACAGGAAGTTATTTTCCTTGGGATCGTCAAGGTCGAAAATGTTGTCCGTGACGACGCGGATCTCGCCGATTGTGGCGCCGGCTTCCTGGAGCTCCGCGAGTGATGGGGTCTCGCCTATCGCGGGTAGGTCGAGAGATTGGGCCTCGCCGACCGTGGGCAGATCATCAGCCCGCGAAGGCGCCGACATCACGAACAGGACGAACGCGCAGCCCAGCAGGCTGGTCGCCCTGCTCCTGCGCATGGAAGGAACCGCGCTTCGCAAGCTCATTTGCCATCTTCTGGCACAACTGCAACGCGTCGGGCTGGACAAACGGCGTCGTGTTTGCGTACCGCACGACAACGGGCATGAAAAATGTCGACCGCGGGATTGTAAACCGCCGTGCCGATATGAAGCATTCCGGGAGTACAGTGAAATGCGCTGTCGTCCGGGACCGGTCGGGCGAAGCGCCCAGCCACGCATTGCGCATCGATGCTGGATGGCGAGAGTCGGCCGTCGGAAAGCCGCTTCAATGAGACAGGTCGCTGTTCGACTGGCGACAGGATATATGGCGTGCCATGCAGGTACATGCTGTTTTCGCCCAGCTATTCGCCGTGGTCGGAATAATGCGGGAAAGCCATATCCACACCGGTTCCCACGCTGCTACGACGCAGTATATCAACAGTGCCCGCGCCATGATGCAGCCGATCAGGATCTCCGCGGTAGCTTCGACTCACAGATGCACCAGCCACCCCCACCGGTACGGGTCCTCCGACATCTTGGCAATCGAAGGAAACGCGATCAGGCATTGGAACTGATGCCACCGGCGCGCCAGAAGTCGGGGTCTTCAGCGATCATGGATCTTCCCGCTTCCCGAATGCTGGTGCCAAGCGCGTGCGAACCCCGTCGATTCGCATTCATGCCGTCAAGTCGAAGAAGGCAGGTTGCCCGCCTCCGGGGTACAACGCTTACGGATAAGGCGCCCCCTTCAGCATGTACTGCTCTACAAAATCGAGGGATGACACGATTCCGGCCATGCGTTTGTTTTCCGAAACGACGACATGGTGAATCCGGTTCTTGACCATCACGCTGGCCACCTCGCGAAAAAGAACCGCACTTCATCGCCGTAGGAAAAACTTTGCCGCCCTGGCTTTCCCGGGTGCACCGATGGCGCGCATTGAGGGAAACGTTCGAAGTGGCTCTTGCGCGAATGGGCCAGGGCGATCCTTGTGTTCAGGGCATGAGGTAATAGGCGGCCGTCGCACCGCGGTTGGCCCTGGCTTTGGCCAGTTCGTTGCGCGCCACTATGCGAAGGTGGACCTCGTCTGGCCCGTCGAAGAAGCGCATTGCGCGCCCCCAAGTCCACAGGAAAGCCAACGGCGTGTCTGGTGTCAAGCCCATTGCGCCGAATGCCTGGATGGCACGATCGAGCACCCGGGTCTGCAACTGGGCAGCAACGAGCTTGATGGCCGATACATCGATGCGGGCAGCCTGGTTGCCTTGTCGGTCCATCAGCCAGGCTGCACGCAGCACGAGCAGCCTGGCCTGATCTATCTCGACACGGGAGTGGCCGATCCAGTCCTGCACATTGGCGTAGTCGCTCAGGTGTTTGCCGAACGCGCGGCGCTCGAGGACACGCTCGCTCATCATCTCGAGCGCCAACTCGCATTGACCAATCGAGCGCATGCAATGATGCACCCGGCCTGGTCCGAGCCGCGCCTGCGCCAGCGAAAAGCCCATGTCTTG
>JAYTIR010000036.1:0-17617 GCA_043731765.1 Burkholderiales bacterium | reverse complement strand
CGGCGCGGCCTTTCCGGCGACGGGGCATATTTGCCTTGCCCTGTCATGGGTCAACCCGTAGTATGCGTGGCGCGTTAATGCCTCGCCGCTCAATATCCTTGTTGTTCATTCCCGAGCGGGGCGTAACGACCATCGACTATTGGGGGACCTTTAATGAAACGCTTCTTACTCGCGCTTGTGCTGCTCGTGATGTCGAGCATTGCCATCGCGGCCGTCAACATCAATTCGGCAACCTTGGAGCAACTCGAGGCACTGCCTGGCATCGGCCCGGTCAAGGGTCAGGCCATCATCGACTATCGCAAAGCCAACGGCCCGTTCAAATCGATCGATGACCTGAAAAAGGTCAACGGCATCGGTGACGCGACACTGGAAAAGGTGAAGCAGAGCGGCGTGTCGCTGACCGGCACGACCACGATGCCGGCCGCGACTGAAAGCAAGAAAGCCGAGCCGGCCAAGCCTGCAGCGGCGGCAGTCCCGGCAGCGGCGCCCGCGCCCGCAGCGGCAGCACCGGCCAAGGCTGCGCCCGCAGCGGCGGCAGTTCCGGCAGCGGCGCCCGCGCCCGCGGCGCCGGCACCTGCGGCCCCCATGAAGGCCGATGCGAAGGCGGCACCGGCGGCGGCACCTGCTGCGGCAGCCCCGATGAAGACCGACACCAAGGCTGCACCTGCCGTGGCACCCATGAAGGCCGACACCAAGGCTACACCTGCCATGGCACCCATGAAGGCCGACACCAAGGCTGACGCCAAAAAGGACGACAAGCCGACCAAGGCGGACAAGGCAGCGAGCGACAAGGATGCCAAAGCCAAGGCGAATGCCGACAAGGCTGCTTCAGACAAGGAAGCCAAGGCCAAGGCGGACAAGGCCAAAGCCGACAAGGCCGCCAAGGCCAAGAGCGACAAGGCGGCGAGCCCGACCAGCGCCGACAAGGACGCTCCGCCAAAGAAGTAACCGCATCGCGCGTTTACGAGACCCCGCCCGCGTGGCGGGGTTTTCGTTTGGGGCCGCCCTTACCCCCTCCGCTACAATGAGGATGACTGCTGGAATGCGCATTCCGCGCGGTTCCATGTCGAATACCGATCCCTCCGCCATGGCAGATTCTCGAGACTACCCCACGCTCGCCGACACGGTGGGCAAGACGCCGCTGGTCCGGCTGCAGCGCATGCCAGGCACGACGAGCAACGTTGTCCTCGGCAAGCTGGAAGGCAACAATCCCGCGGGCTCGGTCAAGGATCGTCCCGCGCTGTCGATGATCGTCGAGGCCGAACGGCGTGGCGACATCCGTCCCGGCGACACGTTGCTCGAGGCCACGTCCGGCAACACCGGCATTGCGCTTGCCATGGTTGCCGCGATCAAGGGCTACAAGTTGATCCTCGTGATGCCCGACAACCAGTCGCTGGAGCGCGTGCAGACGATGCGCGCGTACGGTGCCGAACTGGTTCAGGTCACGAAGGCCGCGGGCATGGAAGGTGCGCGCGACCTGGCCGATCGAATGCAGGTGGAAGGCAAGGGCTTCATCCTCGATCAATTCGCCAATCCCGACAATCCGCTCGCGCATTACCGCACCACGGGACCGGAGATCTGGCACGACACCGGCGGGCGCATCACGCACTTCGTCTCCGCGATGGGCACGACCGGCACGATCATGGGCGTGTCGAAATATTTGAAGGAACGCAATCCAGAGATCACGATTGTCGGCGCGCAACCGGCGGAAGGCGCCTCGATCCCGGGTATCCGGAAGTGGCCGGTCGAATACCTGCCGAAGATCTTCGATGGAAAGCGCGTCGACCGCACCGAATCCGTGACGCAAGGCGAAGCCGAAGACAATGCGCGGCGCCTGGCGCGCGAGGAGGGCATTTTCGCCGGCATTTCCGCAGGAGGCGCATGCGCCGTGGCGCTGCGCATTTCGCGGGAGGTCCGCAACGCGACCATCGTGTTTGTGGTCTGCGACCGCGGTGACCGCTATTTGTCCACCGGCGTGTTCCCTGCATGACTCCGATCCTGGTCTTCGACATCGAGACGGTGCCCGATCTGCCGGGCATTCGGCGCGTCAATGACCTGCCTGCGGATTTGCCGGATGCTGCGGTCATGGACTGGTTCAACCAGAAACGGCGCGCGGCAACCGGCAACGACTTCGCGCCGCATTACCTCCAGCAGGTCGTCGCCATCGCTTGCGCGTTGCGCAACAAGGACGACCTCAAGATCTGGTCTGTCGGCGAAATCGACGACCCGGAACCGGAATTGATTCGCCGCTTCTTCGGCGGCATCGAGCAACTGACACCGCAGCTCGTGTCATGGAACGGCGGCGGATTCGACCTGCCGGTGCTCAACCATCGCGCGCTGATCCACGGCATCGCTGCGGAAAAATACTGGGACTGGGGCGATCAGGACCGCGAGTTCAAATGGAACAATTACCTGGGCCGTTACCACACGCGCCATCTCGATCTCATGGACGTGGTGGCAATGTACCAGCCGCGCGCCAATGCAGGACTCGATGCAATCGCGCGGCTGTGCGGCTTTCCGGGCAAGCTCGGGATGGATGGCAGCCAGGTCGCTGCCGCAGTGGCGGCGGGCCAACTCGCGGACGTGCGCAACTATTGCGAATGCGATGTGCTGAACACGTATCTTGTCTACCAACGCTTTCGCCTGATGCGGGGCGAACTGAGTGGCGGCGAGTACGCAAAGGAAATTACGCTCGCGCGCGAGCGCATTGCGGCATCGAACGCGCCGCATTGGCAGGCGTTCATGACGGCCTGGAACGCTTAGCCGAATTCGCGACTTGCGTGACGCGCGTTTTCACTCGCACCCCTTTTCAAGGCTTTTGACACGGTAACCTGACGTTCGCTACAACGTCACGGTGCCGCGCGCGATTTCGATGACGCGTCCCGAGACGAGGATTCGCTTGTCGGCAGTCACCTCAAGACCGAGCCGGCAGGGCCGGCCGACCGCTTCGCCCTGTTCAATCGTGAGTTTCTGCGGGAGCGCGGCGCCGGCCGCCAGCAGCCAGCCTCCCAAGTTGGCGCAGGCGGAACCGGTGCCCGGGTCCTCGATGACCGAGCCGTGCCTGGGAAAGAAGAAACGCGCCAGCACGCGAGCGCCTTCACGCGCGAAAATGTAGGCCATCGCGCGCTGGCCGTTGCTTCCGTGCGCGAGCATTGCGTCCGCGCGCGGCATCGCACGGCGCACCGCGGCGAAGGACGCGAGCGGAACGATGAGCTGGTCGGACCCGGTGTTCACCCACAACGCCGGCGCTTCGCCCAGGTCCGCCACATCGAGACCGAGCATCGTTGCCAGTTCGGACCGCGTCGCCGCGGGCGCCCGGTGTGTCGGCGCGTTGGCCTGCAGTGTCCACACGTCGCCTTTGGCCGTGACCGGAATGACGCCTGCCTTCATCTCCAGCGTCAGCGCATCGCCGGTGGCAAGCAGATCGCGGACGACGTGCGCGGTGCCCAGCGTCGGATGCCCGGCGAAGGGCATCTCGAAGGTCGGCGTGAAAATGCGCACGCGCGACGTGGCGGTTGCGGACGGGATGATGAATGTCGTCTCCGAAAGATTGAACTGCAAAGCCAGCGCCTGCATGGTGGCGTCGTCCAGGTCTCGCCCATCTTCGAATACGCACAGCGGATTGCCCGCGAGCGGGCTCTCGGCGAACACGTTGACAAGGCGGAAATCGTATTGGCGCATGGTCAGGCAGCGACAGTGGACGTTGCGTTGACTTGGGCATCGAGGTCGCGGGCGAGCGCACGGAAAGCCGGCATGTCGATGTCCTGCGGGGTCACGGCAATCGCCTCTGCATGGCGGGGAAAGTTGCGCAGGATCGAGTAACCATAGGTTGGATCGTAGTGCATGACGAGCAGCTCATCGACGAGCGTTTCGAAGTCGCCGGCAGTGGCGGCCGCCACCCAGCGCTCGATCACCTTATGGCCGTGCACCGGCACCAGCGGCTTCAATTTATCCGCGAGCGAAGCGGGGTCCGCGATGAAATGCATGTACTCGTCCTTGAGCAGCGCGACCCGCAATGTCCGGGGAGTGTCGACGCGAACGCAGGCCGCGCCACGCATGACCGTAAGCAGCGCATCCGGAACCTGCACGGCGCCGATCTTCCGGCTCTCCGACTCCACGTAGACCGGACGTTCCGGATCGAAGAGCTCCAGCGCGGTGAGGAGATCGGTATCGAAAGCTTTCTGCGAGGGTTGCGGAGCACCGGGCAGGTCGCCCAACAGCGAGCCGCGATGGCGCGCGAGCCCTTCCAGGTCCAGCACCTGTGCGCCCTCGTCGCGCAAGGCGGCGAGCAGGCGACTCTTGCCGGAACCGGTCAAGCCGCACACGACAACATAGCGGAACCGGGCCGGGACGCTGGCCAATGCACCGACGACATGCCTGCGCCACGCCTGGTAACCTCCATCGAGTTGCACCGCGCGCCAGCCGATTTCGTTCAGGACGTGGGCGAGCGACGCGCTGCGCTTGCCTCCACGCCAGCAATACACGACGGGCGCCCAGTCGCGCGGCCTGGAACTGCAGTGCGCCTCGACGATGCCTGCGATATTGCGCGCCACCAGCGCAGCGCCAAGCTTGCGCGCGGCAAACGCGGAATCCTGCGTGTGAAGCGTACCGACCTGCTTGCGCTCCTCGTCGGTCAAGACGGGCAGGTTGACCGCGCCCGGAATGCGATCGATGGCGAATTCCGAGGGACTGCGGACGTCGATGCGCTCCATGTAATCGGACAACGACGCGAGGCCGATCTTCGTGCCCGGACCGTGCCGTGGAGCCGGAAGTGTCATTTGTGCAGCAGCGGTTGCAGCGCAGGCCAGACGTTGTCGAGCAGTTTGCGCTGCGCGTCCGCCGTGGGGTGAATGCGGTCCGGCTGGAACAGCGCAAGATCGTCGCCGAAGCCCGCGAAGAACGCGGGCACGATCGGCACGCGCTTCGCCTTCGCGACGACGTGGAACAACGCATTGAAGTCGCGTACATAGGCGGGCCCGTAGTTCGAAGGTAACTGCATGCCGACGACCAGCACCTTCGCCTTCCCGGCTTGCGCATTGGTGACCATGGTGTCGAGATTCGTCCGCGTCGCCATCAGGTTTCCGCCGCGCAGCGCGTCATTCCCGCCCAGTTCAATCACCACGATCGCAGGCTTGTATTGCGTGAGGAGCGCCGGCAGACGGGCGCGGCCGCCTGCGGTGGTATCACCGGTGATCGATGCGTTGACGACCGTATAGCGATATCCCTCGAATCGGAGCCGTTCGGTCAGGAGGGTGACCCAACCCTTGCCGGCCGCAAGTCCATAACCCGCGGAAATCGAATCACCGACGACCAGCAGAACGGGTGGGACGCTTTCTGCGCGCGCGGAGCTCGCCAGCGCAAGTACGAGCGCGAGCAATGTCGGTATCAGGAAACGCGCGCCGCGCATCGGCATCGGGACAGGTCCTCAATCTTGTACTCAATCTTGATTTCGCAATTGTATCGCGGGACTTGCCCGCACGCCTTCACGGCATCATGACGCAGGCTACAATGCGGGCGCGGCAATTGTCGCGGCGCGAATGGTCGCCCGCGGCCGCCCTTGCAAACTGCGCCGACGGGCCGCATGTGAACTTTCAATTCGCCGTATTTCGCCACACGCCATTGCCCCATTCATGCCTGAACCCATCATCCGTGCCGAAGCGCTGACCAAGATCGTCCGGAGCGGCGACGCGCCGCTCACCATTCTCGACGGCGCGACGTTCGCGGTCGAACCGGGAGCGTCGATTGCCATCGTCGGTGCGTCCGGTTCCGGCAAGACCACGTTGCTCGGTTTGCTGGCAGGCCTCGACCGGCCGACGTCGGGAGAAATCTACATCGATGGTGCGGCGTTGTCGCTGCTCGATGAAGACGCGTTGGCCGCGATGCGCCAGCGGCTGCTCGGCTTCGTGTTCCAGTCGTTCCAGTTGTTGCCGGCGTTGACCGCGCTGGAAAACGTGATGCTGCCGCTTGAACTTGCGGGGGCACCGGACGCTGAAGGCAATGCGCGAATCTGGCTCGATCGCGTCGGACTGGCCAAGCGGACGACGCACTATCCCCGCCAACTTTCGGGTGGCGAACAACAGCGTGTGGCGATTGCGCGCGCGTTTGCAGGCGAGCCCAAACTGCTGATGGCCGATGAGCCGACCGGCAACCTGGACGGCGCCACCGGCGTGGAGGTGGCGGACCTCATGTTCCGGCTCAATCGCGAACATGGCACGACGCTCGTGCTCGTCACGCACGATTTGAGCCTCGCCGTGCGCTGCGGCCGCAGGCTTTCGCTTGCGGCAGGGCGGCTCATCGGTGACGAGCGCAGCGAACTGTCGGCGCGGTCGCCATGAACACGTTGCGCCTGGCTTTCCGACTTCTGCGCCGCGATTGGCGTGCCGGCGAACTGCGCGTGCTGGCGGCGGCGCTGGTCCTGGCGGTTGGCAGCGTGGGCACCGTGGGGTTTTTCGCCGATCGCGTGAAAGGCGCGCTCGCGCGGCAGGCGAACCTGCTGCTGGGCGCGGACGTCATGATATCCGGAGATCGCGCATTGCCGCCGGCCTTTGCGGACGACGCGCGTGCGCAAGGATTGGTCACCACACCCGTCATCCGCTTCAACAGCATGGTGCAACCCAATGCACAGTCCGGCGCCGACGCAGTCGCGGTGCTGACCGATGTGAAGGCGGTGAGCGCGGGCTATCCGCTGCGCGGTGCGATCACGCTTTCGGATCCCGCCGATCCCGAAGGCGTGCCGACGCGGCGCATTCCCGGGCGCGGCGAAGCGTGGCCCGATGTCCGCCTGGCACAAAGACTGGGCCTGAAAGTGGGCGATTCTCTCGTGGTCGGCGAGGCCACGCTCAAGGTCGGCGCCATTATTCGGGACGAACCGGAAGTTGCCGGCGTGATGTTCGCGCTTGGCCCCAAGCTCTTGCTCAACGTCGACGATGTTCCTGCGACGAATCTCCTGCAGCCTGGCAATCGCGCGACGTGGCGACTACTGGTTGCGGACCGCGCGGGCCGCGGTACGCTGGACAAATACCGTGACGCGCTGTCGGCGCAATTGAAGGCAGGCCAGCGGATCGAAACCGTGCGCGATCTGCGGCCGGAGGTGCGGCAGACGCTCGACCGCGCGGAGAAATTCCTGGGACTCGCGGCGCTCGTGGCGGTGCTCCTCGCCGCAGTTGCGGTGGCGCTGGCCGCGTCACGATACTTGCGAAGGCACCTTGATGCTGCGGCGATGTTTCGTTGCTTTGGCGCGAGCGTCCTGCAAACACTGTCGCTTTTTTTTGTGCAGTTCCTCGTATTGGGCGTGACCGCAAGCGCGGTCGGCGTGGTGCTGGCGCTGGGCGGTCAGCAGGTGTTAGTGACACTGCTGGCGTCCGTGGTTGCCACCGACTTGCCGCCGCCCGCCTTGATGCCGGGACTCGCCGCATTCTGCACGGGGCTGCTGCTGCTGTTCGGTTTCGCGTTGCCGCCGCTGGTTGCCCTGGCCCGCGTGCCGCCATTGCGCGTGATCCGGCGCGACCTGCCTCGCCCGCGCGCCGGCGGCGTGCTGGCGTATGTGCTCGGCGCGGCAACCATCGCGTTGCTGATCGGCTGGCAGGCCGGTGAAGTGCAGGCGGGTCTCATCATGGTCGGCGGAGTCGCGGGGCTGCTCGTGGTGGCCGCATTGGTGGCATGGGCACTGCTGGCGTTGTTGAAACGCCTGCCGCAACGTGGCGTCACGTGGCGCTTTGGGCTGGCCAATTTGCGCCGCCGCGCGTTGGCGTCCAGTCTGCAGATTGGCGCGCTGGCGCTCGGCCTGATGGCGCTCCTGCTGCTGACGGTCGTCCGCGGAGATCTGATGCGCGACTGGCGCGCGAGCCTGCCGCCCGATGCGCCCAATCAGTTCCTGATCAATGTCCTGCCCGAGCAGGTCGACGACGCGCGCGCGCAACTCGCCATGGGAATCGGTGTCGACGTGGAGTTTCGCCCGATGGTGCGCGGCCGGCTGGTCGCGGTGAACGATGCCATCGTCGACACCGCTAAATTCACGGATGTGCGGGCGCGGCGATTGGCCGAACGGGAGTTCAACCTGTCGTGGGCGGACACGTTGCCGAAGGGCAATCGCATCTCGCAGGGCGAATTCTGGCAGTCGGGAGTGACCGGCGGCGCGGCCGGCATGTCGTTCGAAGACGGCATCGCGGAAACGCTCGGCATCAACCTGGGCGACCAGGTGACGTTCGATATCGCCGGGACCAAGCTATCGACCAAGGTGACCAGCCTGCGCAAGGTCGATTGGGACAGCTTCCGCGTGAATTTCTTCGCGCTGTTTCCGCCCGGTGCGCTCGACGGGTTGCCGGCGACCTACATCGCCGCATTTCGCGCGCCTGCGGGGAGCAATGTCTGGCTTCCGCCGCTGCTCCGCAAGAATCCGAACATCCTCGCGATCGACATCGGTGAAATCGTGCGCCAGGTGCAGGGCATCGTCGAAAGTGTGTCGCGCGCGATCGAATTCGTGTTCCTGTTCACGCTGGCGGGCGGACTGCTCGTGCTGCAGGCGGCCATTGCCGCGACTCAGGACGAGCGCAAATTTGACGCGGCGATCCTGCGCACGCTCGGCGCATCGCAGCGGCAACTGGTGAGCGCGCAGATCGCCGAGTTCCTCCTGCTCGGCGCTCTGGCGGGCCTCGTCGCAGCCGCGGGTGCCACCGCGATCGGCTGGGCGCTGGCCGAGCGCGTATTCAAATTCCCGTTCGAGGCAAGCGCGCTCGTGTGGGTCTACGGCATCGTCGGCGGCGCGCTGGCGGTCACGCTCGCAGGCTGGCTGGGCACGCGCGGGACGGCACGCACCTCACCGCTCGCGGTGATCCGTCAGCTCGGTTGATGTAAAGATTGCCTGTTATTGCAGTCCTGGTGCACTATTTGCACTGAGTTTGCACCCGGGACTGCCATGAATACCCTTTCCGAAAGCCTCGCGCTCGCCGCGGGCCTTGTCACGCACTTCGACGCGCACCTGGTCGATATCGTGATGCTTTCCCTGCGGGTCAGCCTCACCGCGACGTTCTTCGCGGCCTGCCTGGGCTTGCCGCTCGGCGCTGCGATCGCGGTGGGCCGCTTCGCGGGCCGGCCGGCCCTGATCGTTGTGTTGAATGCAATGATGGGATTGCCGCCCGTTGTCGTCGGCCTCGTCGTCTATTTGCTGCTCTCGCGTGCGGGACCGCTCGGTTCGTTCGGCTTGCTGTTCACGCCCGGTGCGATGGTGATCGCGCAGACCATACTGATCACGCCCATCATTGCCGCGCTCACGCGCCAGATCGTGGCGGACGCATGGGCGGAATATCGCGAGCAACTGACCTCTCTGGGCGCCGGCACGTACCGCGCGGCCATGACGTTGCTGTGGGATACGCGGTTTTCACTCGCGACGGTATTGCTGGCGGGATTTGGCCGCGCGATCGCGGAAGTTGGCGCGGTGATGATCGTTGGCGGAAACATCGCCGGCGTCACGCGCGTGATGACGACCACGATTGCGCTCGAAACGAGCAAAGGCGATCTGCCGTTGGCGCTTGCATTGGGATTGGTGCTGATCGCGATCGTGCTTCTGCTCAATGCGGCCGCGCACACGACGCGCGAGTGGGCGAGGGCGCGCTTTGGCTGAATTCGTCACCGGACTGCCCATCGAATTGAGCAAGGTCGCCGCTGCGCCGGGCGGTGTGCCCGTGCTCATCGACATCGAACTCGTGTTCAATGCCGGGGGCCGCACGGTTCTGCTCGGCCCCAACGGCGCGGGCAAGAGCACGCTGTTGCGGGTCTTGCATGGCCTGATCCCGCCCAGCGCCGGTTCCATCGCATGGGGCGATGCATCCACCCGGCCGCATGGACAGGCGATGGTATTTCAGCGGCCGGTCCTGTTGCGACGCGGAGCGGCCGACAACGTGCGTTATGCGCTCGACCTCGCGGGAGTGCGGGGGAACGAAGCGGATGTGCGTATCGCGGAGGCGCTGGACGAAGTGGGCTTGGGTGCGCTGGCGGCACGTCCGGCGCGCGTGCTCTCCGGCGGCGAGCAGCAGAAACTCGCGTTCGCTCGCGTGTGGGCGCTGCGCCCCGAGGTGCTGTTCCTCGATGAGCCGACGGCAAACCTCGATCCCGCGGCGGCGCGCGCCGTGGAGCAGATCGTCGCCGACATCCACGCCCGCGGCACGACCATCGTCATGACCACGCACAACCTCGTGCAGGCCAAGCGCCTGGCCGACGACATCATTTTTCTGCATGCAGGGCGCGTGACGGAGCGCACGCCCGCAAAGGAATTTTTCACGATACCCCGCTCGCCGGAAGCGGCAGCCTTTCTTGAAGGAGAACGACTATGAATCGTCGCAACCTTTTCGCTGCGCTTGTCCTGTCGCTGCTGTCGGTCTTGTCCGTTGCCGCACAGGAAAAATTCATCGTCGTCGCCTCGACGACCTCGACCGAGCAATCTGGCCTCTTCGGTCACTTGCTGCCGATACTCGAAAAGGACACCGGAATCAACGTGAGGGTCGTGGCACTCGGCACCGGGCAGGCGCTCGACATGGCCAGGCGCGGCGACGCAGACGTAGCGTTCGTCCATGACACGGCGGCGGAGGAAAAATTCGTTGGCGAAGGCTACGGTGTGAAGCGCTTTCCGGTCATGTACAACGATTTCGTGCTGATCGGACCCAGGAGTGATCCGGCCAGGATCGCCGGCGGCAAGGACATCCTTTCGGCGTTGGCCAAAATCCAGGCAGCGCAGGCGCCCTTCGCATCACGCGGCGACAAGAGTGGAACGCATGCGGCCGAGCTGCGCTACTGGAAGGATGCAGGGGTCGACCTCGACGCAAAAAAAGGCGCGTGGTACCGCGACACCGGCTCCGGCATGGGTCCCACGCTCAACACCGCGTCGTCGATGAGTGCCTACGTCCTGGCCGATCGCGGCACGTGGCTGTCGTTCAAGAACCGCGGCGACCTCACGCTCCTGGTGGAAGGCGACAAGCGGCTGTTCAACCAGTATGGCGTGATGCTCGTCAATCCCGCCAGGCATCCGCACGTGAAGGCTGCACTGGGCCAGCAGTTCATCGACTGGCTGGTTTCGCCCCGGGGTCAGGAGGCAATCGCGGGATTCAAGATTGGTGGTGAGCAGCTGTTCTTCCCCAACGCTAGCCGTTGAACACGACTCGACCCGACGTGGCCACGTCATATCCGCCCAATGCCCTGGCCTGCGCGGCGAATTCCTTTGTGTGCAGGAAAGCGAGCAGCGCCTGCACCGGCGGCTCGAAATAGTCGCGGCGACGCAAGACGAGATCGAGGCGCTCGCCGGCGAGCGGAATGAACGCCAGGCCTTGCGCGCGTGCGGCGGCTTCGATGGCCACGCCGGCGTCCGCGTGTCCGTCGTGGATCGCCGCCGCGAGGTCCGTCTCCGCAAGGGACGGCCGCGGCAGCCAGTTGAGCGTGCGGTAGTCAATTTTCGCCCGAACCAGCAACTGCGCGAACAGGTGGTGGCTTCCCGCTTCCGGCTGGCGCGGCGCGATTCGCGCGCGCTTCTTCACCAGATCGGCGAGCGACTTGATCCGGAGCGGATTGGCGGTCGCCAGCAGAAGTCCCTGCACCCGCTTCGCCCATTCGATGACCACCAGATCCGACGTGCCCATTCGTTCGCGCACCAGCGGCACGTTGTAGTCGCCGGTCGCCGGGTCGAGCCAGTGCATGGCCGCAATGGTGGCTTCCCCATGCGCAAGTTTATCGAGTCCCGCGCTGCTTCCGCAGGACAACATGGCGAGTCCGCAGCGTGAATCGCGCACCGCCCAATCCAGCAGTGGATCATGGCTGCCCGCGACGATGGGCGGCGCGGCCGCGGAAACTTCCGACGGCGCTCCCGATTTGGTCGCCAGCCAGGCATCAATCTGCGCCTTCGGAAAGAGCAACTTGCCGGTTGCGCGTATGTGCGGCAGCGCGTTCTTGCGAACCAGGTCGTAGACGCGCCGCTCCTTGAGCCGCAGGTAGGCCGCGACCTCGCGCGTGTCCATCATCGCGGCGGATGGCGCGCGCTCGGTGGTCGAAGCCTTTGGAGTTTTAGTTCGCGGCACGTCGGAATTCTGCCATGGCCGGCCTATTTGCCGGCGAGGATCGACTCGCGCGACAGCATGCGCGTCACCAGCAGCAGCACGCAAATCGTCAACACTAGGGGCACGGCAAAGGACGCCGCAATCTGGACGAGCGGGATGCTTTCGCCGCGCAACACCTGTCCCAGGAGCGAAAACTGACCCGAGACCGGAACCCACGCGATCCAATCGGGATCCTTCTTCTGCTGGACCAGCTGGACGATCGGAATGATGGACACCACAAAGATCACGAGCGAGACGCTGGCCTGCGCCTCCTTGAACGTGCGGCTGCGCGCACCCATGAACAGCATGACAGCGGGCAACAGGGCGATCAGCGGCACCAGCACAACCAGGAACCACGCCAGTTCCCGCGCGCTGAACAGGAACGGAACTCCCACGGCCGGAAGCGGTGCGAACCGCAACGTCAGGTAGTAGCCCGTCAACGTGATGATGACGACCGCGGCGTTGAACGCAACGACCGCCAGCCACTTGCCTGTGACGAGCTCCCAGGCCTTTGCCGGCGTCATCAGGAGGGGTTCCAGCGACATTCGCTCGCGCTCGCCGGCGGTGACATCCAGAGCAATCGCCATTCCCCCCATGATGGCCGCGAAGAGCCCGTAGTAGGCGATGAAGAACAGCATGATCGCGCCGCTCTGCTGGGGCGTGGCGAGGTCGACGCTCTCGATGTTGAGTGGGTTGCCGACGGTGGGCGCGACACCGCGCAGCAGCAGACGCTGCGACCCCCATTGCCGATTGTACGCGTGCAACAGCGATTCGACCTCGAGGATCGCCGCCCGCGCGCGATCGCGCGAGCGGTCGTAGATCAACCGGATGGTACCGGCCTTGCCATCCGCCACATCGCTTTCGTATTTGTCGTCGACCACGAGCACGACGTTCACGTCGCCACCCCGGATCTTCGCCTCGTAGTCGTCAGGCGCGATAGTGAGGGTGACCTGCTGCCGCTCGAGGAACGCGACCAACGCCGGAGCGCGCTCCTTGCCGACCGTCGGAAGCTTCAATTCGCGCACCTTGTCGATCTGGTTCGCGATGAGCGAAAACATCAGCAGCAGGATGATCGGACCCGCAATCAGTGCCGGCAACATCGTGACCAGCATCGTGCGGCGGTCGCGAAACGTGTCGAGCAATTCCTTGCGTGCTACTGCGAGGACGCGCTTCGGCGGGCTTGCGGTTGACCGACTGGACATGATCAAGCCGCCAGCCCTTCGCCGGTTCCGAGCAGCGACACAAAGGCATCCTCGAGTGTCGCCGCGCCCGACTGCGCAATCAGTTCCGTTGCGGTTCCCATGGCGACCACCTGTCCTGCGCCGAGAATCACGATTCGGTCGCACAGCGCGGCGACTTCCTGCATCACATGGGATGAGAACAGCAGGCATTTGCCTTCGCCGCGCAACTGTCGCAATTGCTCGCGCAATGCGCGCACGCTCATGATGTCGAGGCCGTTGGTCGGTTCGTCGAGCAGGACGGTCGCCGGGTCGTGGACGAGCGCCCGCGCAATGGCGACCTTCATTTTTTCGCCCTGCGAAAACCCCTGTGTGCGGCGGTCCGCCAGCTCGTCGAGGCCCAAAGTGCGGATGAGCATCGCGATGCGGCCCTCGAGTTCGATGCCGGATTGTCCGTGCAGCGTGCCGAAGTAGCGAATGTTCTCGCGCGCAGTGAGTCGCGGATAGAGGCCGCGCGCGTCGGACAGCACGCCGATGTTTTCGCGCACGGCATATCGTTCGCGAACGACATCGAGGCCCCCGATGGACGCGCTGCCGGCATCGGGCACGATGAGCGTGGCAAGCATGCGCAAAAGCGTCGTCTTTCCCGCGCCGTTGGGGCCGAGCAGGCCGGTGATCTGGCCATCCGGCACCATGAAGGACACTTCGCGCACGGCGTGGATCTCGCCGCGCTTTCCGAAGGATTTGGTTACGCCGTCGATGCGAATCATGGCTGCTGCTCCAGGCGATTCGGCCACAGGTGAGGCGCCTTGCTCTGAGCGAAATGGGTCACGCACGACTCGGACAACTTGTCGAATCCTGCTTCTTCGACAAATGACGCGATAAGGCGGGGCCCGCACACATTGGGCGAAACGATGTGGCCGAAGCCATTGGCGACGATATGCCTGCTGTTGGAAAGCGACTTCGCCACGAGCTCGCCGTACGCGGGCGGCGTGACCGGATCCATCGCGCCCGAGAACAGCAGCACGGGCTTGTCGCTCTTGACCGGCAGAGCGAAGTCCGCGGGTACCGCGCCCCGCGGCCACACCTTGCATACCGCAATGACGTTTTCCGCAATTCCGCGCGTCGGCAGGCCGGCCAGGGACTTCGCCGCCATGTCCGGGGTGATGCGCGGAACGTCTTCGGCGCAGGTGACCGAATAATGCAGCGCGGCGTTCACTTGTTCGGCAAGGTTTCCGATCGTCGACTGTGTGGCCGCAAACAGCGGGCCGAAATCGCCCGCGGCCGCAAGGCCCAGCATTTCCGGCAGCAGGCTCGACAATTCCGGTGCGTAGATGAGTGGCTGCAACAACCCGAGCACGCCATCGAACGTGACATGCAATCGGGTGAGCTTGCCGGTGCGCGGGTCGACCACCTCGACGTCGCGGCCGGTCCGTCCCAGCGACTTTGCGATCGATGCGAGTGTGGCGGCCGGATCCGGGTGGGCACTTTTGCACGCCGGCGATTCATTGCATGCTCGGAAGACCGCGTCGAGAGTAGCCTGCCGCGTTCGCCACACGTCGAGCGTGGCAATCATCGCTGGCGGGACCACCGCATCAAGGGTCACGGTGCGAATATGGTCAGGATATCGGCGCAGGTATTCCTGTGCGGCGCGCGTGCCGTAACTGCCGCCCCAGAGATTCCAGCGCGCATATCCCAGCGCCTTGCGCATCGCTTCCAGGTCGTCGATCCACGCGGTGGTCGTGTATTGCGCTGCGTCCACGCCCTGCGTACGAAGCTCATCCGCGCATTGCCGCGCACGTGGAACCGGGTCCGTTTCAAGGGCCTCGTCGTCCCTCGGCTTGAACGCGTCACAGTTCAGTGGCGACGAGCGACCGGTGCCGCGCTGGTCGATGAGGATGACATCGCGCGCGCGCCGGACCTCGTTCAAGCGTGACGCGAACGGCGCGAGCGTCGAGGCTGCCTGTCCGGGTCCGCCCGCAAGAATCAGCAGCGGGTCATCCTTCGGCGAAAGGGTATTCGCCGGCAGCACCGCGGCAAAGATCGTGATCTTGCGACCATCGGATTTGCTCCGGTCCTCCGGGACCTCTATTTCGCCGCACTGGGCGAGACTCGACAGGTTCGGCAGCCGGCATTCGCTGAGCTTCAAGCTGCGTGTGCGAGCGGCGTCGTTGCCGCAGCCGGCCAGCGCGGCGACTGCGGTCAGGACGACCAACGCGTGGCCAGAGCGGCAAAGGTGGAACAATGTGCGCGGCATGGCGGTGGATGGTAACAAACGCGGCGGCAACGTCCCTTCGGAGGCGACGAATCGCGGGATCGGGAGCGCATCCCGTTCAGGCAACACGCGGGCGCCCCCCGCGTATACTTTCCGATTCGGCAGAACACCAGAACATGAGCACGCGCGAACTCGAACCTGGCATCGTCACCGACTTGACCGACCGCCTTTCCTACGGTGGTTACCTGCGCCTCGACCACCTGCTTGCCGCGCAGGAACCATTGTCAGGCGGCGCCGGACATCCGCCGCGCCACGACGAGATGCTGTTCATCATCCAGCATCAGGTCTCCGAGCTGTGGATGAAGCTCATGATCCACGAGTTGAAGGCGGCGATCGGCCATGTCCGCGCCGACGCGCTGGACGCGGGCTTCAAGATCCTGGCGCGCGTGAAGCTCATCCAGAAGCAGCTGTTCGAGCAATGGGCGGTGCTGGAGACGCTCACTCCGTCCGAGTACGAGGCGTTTCGTCCGACGCTGGCCAGTTCAAGCGGGTTCCAGTCCGCGCAATATCGCGCGATCGAATTCCTGCTGGGCAACAAGAACGCCAAAATGCTCGACGTGTTCCGGCACGATGCGGCCACCTGCGCCGAGCTCGACGCGCTGCTGCATGCGCCCTCCCTGTACGACGAGTTCCTGCGCCACCTCGCGCGCCGCGGACTGCTTGTGCCGGCGGCATGCATCGAACGTGATTTCACCGAGCCCTATGTGCGCAATTCCGAACTCGTTCCCGTCTTCAAGACAATTTACGAGGACCCGAAGCGGTGGTGGGATGCCTACGACATGTGCGAGAAGCTCGTGGACATCGAGGAGGGATTCCAGCTCTGGCGCTTCCGGCACATGAAGACCGTCGAGCGCATCATCGGACACAAGACGGGTACCGGTGGTTCGTCGGGCGTGAGTTTCCTCAAGCGGGCACTCGACCAGACATTTTTTCCGGAGTTGATCGACGTACGAACCGTCATCGGCTCGGCGTAGACAAGTGAAGGCACCGGAACCGCGTCACGATGGCGAGATCGAAGCGGCCGTGGCCGCATTGGGACCCGGTCCGCTGACCGAAACAGCATTGCAGCACCATGTCGCGCCGCTCTTTTCTCGAGTGAGTACCGCGTTTCGCGATCGCATCTATCTCGCCAACCATTCGCTCGGGCGTCCGCTCGATGACGTCGACGATGATGTGCGCGAAGGCACGGCGGCCTGGTATCTGCACCTGAGTGATGCATGGGACGCCTGGGGCGCGGAAATGCGGGCGTATCGCGGACGTTTGGCCCGACTTCTCAACGCGCCGCGCAACGATTGCGTTGTTCCCAAGACCAGCGCCGGACAGGGATTGCGCGCGATCCTCAACACCTTCGACTCGACCCCGCGCGTCGTCGCAACACGTGGCGAGTTCGATTCGCTTGACCTGATCCTCCGCGAGTATGCTCAGCGCGGACGCATCACGCTCACCTTCATCGACGCGCGCGGTAACGGTCGTTTCGATACGGCAGACATCGTGGCGGCCATCGGCGCCCATGCCGACCTCGTCGTGATTTCGCAGGTGATCTTCAATACCGGGCAGCGGCTGGCCGACCTGCCCGACATCGTCATGGCGACGCACCGTGCGGGGGGACGCCTGTTGCTCGACGTTTACCACGCGCTCGCCGTGTTCCCGGTCGACGTCACGGCGCTCGACATCGATTTCGCCGTCGGCGGCAGCTACAAGTATCTGCGTGGCGGCCCGGGCGCGTGCTTCCTGTATCTCCATCCGCGCCATCTCGACGGTTCACTGCGCACGCTCGATACCGGCTGGTTCGCCAAACGCGAACCGTTCGCCTACGTCCGTCCCGATCCGCCGGAGTATGCGCAAGGAGGCGACGCGTTTCTTGAATCGACACCACCAGTGTTGCCGTTCTATCAGGCGCGCGCGGGCCAGCGATTCACGTTGGCGACAGGCGTCGATCGCCTGCGAGCGCATTCGCTCGGAATGCAGGCGCGGCTGGCCGGCCTGTTGCGCGAGCGCGGTTTTGCGGCAGAGGGCGGCACCGAGGATCGCGGCGCGTTCGTCGTGGTGACCGATCCACGCGCAGAGGCCTGGGCGCACGCTTTGCA
>JAYTIR010000035.1:0-14482 GCA_043731765.1 Burkholderiales bacterium | reverse complement strand
GTCAAGCCGGAATCGGTCGGACTGGCGAAAATCGGGCATTTCGGCTTTTTCCGGCGCGAAGCCGAGGCAACGCTTTGGCCGTCGGTACTTGCCTATCTTCGGACCCGGCCGACGGAAGTCCCAAGCCCGTCCGTTGGGCGCTAGTTGTGATTTCCATGAGGGTTGTTCACCCGGACTAAATCCTTGAAGCTGATTGGTGCGAGCCGATCAACGTCAGCGGAGATAGCCGGATGAGGGCGCCATGCTGCTGGCATAACCCTTGCTATATGCCCTGCGCTGTCTGGAGCCGGCCGTGCCGCCCTCCGGGACGAGGGAGGCCGGCGCCAGACAGCGCTCCAAGTACACCGCAAAGTGATGGGGTATGGGCCGCTGCCGGACCTGCCGTGCGACGGCAATTTGGCGCAATGCCGGCAGTTTAGAATCCGCAAATTTGCCGGAAATGTCCGGCGAATGCGGAATTTTCCCAAAAATGGATCTTCAGGATCGGCGTAGAATGGAAATCCCGAGACTTCTTGGTCAGATCATTTCCAAACTCGTGATTCGGAATTGGATCACCCGCGACGGTTTGCGGTCGCTGATCGCTGCGGCGCCACGGCCGGAGCTCGAACAGTCGCTGCTGCGGGTCGCTATTCCGGCGCTGGCAGCCCTGTGGTTGCTCGGTAACCTGATATTTAACGGTGAACTGGAGTCGGGGGAGCGCCACGGCCTGTTCGTGGCACTCGGTTTCCTGTCGTTCGCGCTTGTGCTGACCGTGCACATTCTGGCGACAGGCGACAAGTATCATCGAGTGACCGTAGCCCGCCGTTTTCTTGGCATCATCGCCGACAACGCGGTCAACACCTACTTCATGCTGGTCATGGGCGAAGGTGGCGCGGTCGTCGTCGGCGTCTATCTCTTCGTTACCTTTGGCAATGGTTTCCGGTTCGGGCGGCTCTATCTGCACGTCTGCCAGGCGCTCGCGCTCGTCGGATTCACCGTCGTCTTGTATTTTTCATCGTTCTGGTCGCACCACCTTGCGGTTGGCACCGGTTTCCTCGTGGCCATGGTTGTCTTGCCGTTCTACGTTGGGGTGCTGGCCGAGCGAATCACCGAGGCCAAGAAACGGGCAGATGAGGCGAACGCGGCAAAGGGGCGATTCCTCGCGAACGTCAGCCACGAGATGCGCACGCCGCTGAACGGCGTCATTGCGATGACCGACCTGTTGCGCGAGACGCACCTTGCCGAGACACAAAGGGAAATCGTCGAAACGCTTTCGACTTCGGCGCAACTTGCCCTGGCCCAGATCGAGGAAATCCTCGACGCGGCGAAAATCGAAGCGGGTCGGGTACAACTGGAAGCGCGACCGTTCGACCTGGGCAAGCTGCTGACTGGCGCGGTCAAGGTGATCCTGCCGCAGGCGCGATACAAGGGTCTGGTCGTCAATACGGAAGTAGCACTCGGAAACACATCCTGGTTCCTGGGCGACGCCCATCACTTGCGCCAGGTGCTGCTGAATCTGCTGTCGAATGCAGTCAAATTCACCGAACAGGGAGAAATCACGCTGCGCGCGCGTGTGGCCAACTCGGTGAACGGCGTTGCGTCGATCCGCCTGGAGGTGTGCGATACGGGCATCGGCATTCCGCAAGCGAAGCAAGCCGCGATCTTCGAAGCGTTTACACAAGCAGACGACTCTGTTACGCGCGTTTACGGCGGAACGGGGTTGGGTACGACCATTGCCCGGCAACTCGTCTCGCTCATGGGCGGACAACTGGGACTCAGCAGCGAAGAGGGCGTGGGCAGCATGTTCTGGATTAACCTGCAGCTGCCCCTGTCGGAGGCTGCGGGCATCGATCTGGTCGAGGAACTGGCGGCCACTCGCAACGTGATGGCGCCAGCGCATGCCTTGAGGGCCGGGCAGGGCGCCACAGTCCACAAGATTCGCGGGGCACGCGTGCTCGTTGCCGAGGACAATCCGACCAACCAGCGGGTCACGCAGATGATCCTGGAAAGCGGCGGGCACGTCGCGACGATCGTCAGCAATGGCGAGGATGCATTGGACGCGTTGGAACGCGCCAATTTCGATATCGCGCTGTTCGACCTTTCCATGCCGATAGTGAGCGGCCTAGAGGCGCTGAAGCTCTATCGCTTTGCGGCGTCGAAACCAATTCCGGTGATCATACTGTCGGCCAATGTCACGACCGAGGCGATCGGCGAATGCCAGCGCGCGGGCGCGGCGGAATTCGTTGCCAAGCCCGTACGTGCGTCGCTGTTGCTGGACGCGATCGAACGTAACCTCGCGGACGAGGCCGAGCAATTCACGGCAGTGCCGCCGACGCGTTCCGAAGAGCGCCCGGCGCTCACCGTGGTCGAAACGTCGCCTTTGGACCCGGTGGTGATGGGCGAACTCGCGAACTTCTCATCGGACCCGACGTTCGTCGAGAGACTGATTCGCGGCTTCCGCTCGGATTGTGAGCGCCTTGTGGCGCAACTTCTGGATGGTCTTGCCCAGCGCAAATACGAGGCAGTCAAGGACGCCGCGCATGCGCTTCGGGGCGGTGCGGGCAGCGTTGGCGCCACCCAGCTGATGCAATTTGCGACCCGTGTGGACAAGGCGACGCACGACACATTACGTCTGAAGGCCTCGGTTTGGTCGGAGGAAATAGGACAGGTCGTCGAGCGGACTTTCGCCGCGCTCGACGCCCATCTCGAATTGCAACGACAGAAACAGCAATCCTCGTCTTAGTGTCCCGACTTCAACGAGGACCGGCCGGTGGCACCCGACCGGTTTTTCGCCTTGCGCGCCTCTACAAAACCAGACGTAACGCCCGGAGTCCCGATCGATCAGTCGTCGCCGCCTACCGCAGCCAGACGTGCAACTGCAGGCATGGTCCGCGCCGCCGGTGCATAGGATCCGGCCGTTTCCAGGTTATTCCGCTGCTGCGCACGAACAAGGCGATCCATCATCTTGAGATCGCGTTCTTCAAGCTTGATGGCCGCGTCTACCCACATGGCCGTCACGCGTTCGAGTTCCTTCCGCGTCACCGCTTCAAATTCGCGCCGCACCTGTTCGAAAGCGCGGCGCCCGTTGCCACCGCGCGTGTGTCTGCGCACGTAGCTGTATACCGCTGCCTCGCCGGTTCCATCCGGCGTAATCACGTCAACCACGCCCATGTCATAGAGCTCGCGCGCGGTGTAGGTATTGCCGCTGGTGATGAGCTCTTCGGTGACGCGACGGCCCACCTTGCGCTGCAGGAAGCTGTAGGCGCCCATGCCAGGGAACAGATTGAACAGGACCTCCGGGAAGCCCATGCGCGAAGACTCTTCCGCTATCAGCACGCTACTCGCAAGTGCGGCTTCGAATCCGCCGCCAAGGGCGCTGCCCTGCACCAGCGAGATGGTCGTTACCGGCAGGTCGAAGTTGCGATTCCACGGATACAGGTTGTCAACGCAAAGCCGTGCATATTGCTCGAGTTGGGCACGATCGCGATGGACAATCGCGCTGCGGAATAATGCGAGATCGCCGCCCAAGTTGAATACGCCAGGCGTTTTCGATGCCAACACCGTATAGTTGACCGAATGGGCGTGCCCATTCTGGAACATCGTTGCCTGTGAATTGATGATGCCATCGATGAAACTGCGCAGTTCGAGCAACAGTTGCGGATTGAAGCAGGGCCGTGGCTGCGGATTCATCGTGGCCCAATACACGCCGAACTCGGCGTCGAAACGAGGTTCGATCTGGTCGAACTGCGTTGGTTGGAGATAACGGACGTCGGCAATTGCATTCATGAATCACTCCTTCGGGACAAGGTAGCGTTACGAGTTGAAAGTAAAGAACGCACGGCGAAAACAGCCCTGACGAAGATGAATCGGAACAGGAACTATCGAATTGGCGGGGTGCCATCCCGCATCGCGACAGACCGCCGTCCCCCTCTTTCCGTAAGGCGTGGTCTGAATATCTCGCTTTCAACCGACTCTGTCCACCACAATTTGGCCTATTTTTCGGTTTTCGGCGAGGAGAATTTCTCTGGAATGCATCAAGAATGGCTGACAGGTCGATGATATCGGGCAATAAATGGCAGGATTTGGTATCTTCCGCGCGGGATCATTGAAATATTTGTGGTGTACAAATGTATTCCGTTCGACCACAATACCCTGTGCCGGGATCTAAAAAATACGGCAAATCTTGGGGTTAGAACTCTTACTGGCTTACCCATAGCTGTGCCGCCGAGCGCCATCCATGGAAGAGTTCGATGCCTCGAAGCATGGCGTCCAAAGGCACGGCTAATTCCGGTGAAAGCCTGCAAAAGTTGCGTTGAAATGTGGCGAAGGGAGTGTAATGACGATGCCATAAGCAAAACTGGCGGCAAAAGACCAGTCATTGGCTTGTGCTCAAATCCGAAATTGAAGTCGCGTTGCGTGATTGTTTGAAAACGATTTATCAGTTTATTGGTGTCGAAAACGCGTGCCTGGTTGGGTTGCTTGTGGATGTACATTTCGACGGATCCCCGATCATCCGTGTGCAATTGCGTTACACCTTTTCTCCGGCTAATACAGTAACCTTCGCCATCTTTCCGGCTAGCATCTGATGTGGCCCATAAACAGAAAAACTTTCGCATGACGTTCCTGCACGAACTGGTAACGGAAAAACGCAAACGCCTCCGCGACTTGTTCCTTATCCGCGCCGGCGACCTGCGCGAAGAACGCCTGTTGCGCCAGGGCCGCGGCTGGATTCACATTCCCGGCCAGGGCCACGAAGCGCTTGCTGCGTTGGCCGCGTCGCTCGAGCCGAATGACCTGCTGTTCCTTTACTACCGCGACCGGGCATTGATGCAGGCGCGCGGCGTGACGCCGCTCGAGATGGCCCGGGAGCACCTGGCGACCGCCAACTCTTCGTCGGGCGGCCGGCAGATGCCGGTGCATGGTTCATACCGCCGGCTCGGCATCTATCCGCCCGCAACACCCACCGCGTCGCAATGCTTGCCTGCCGTCGGCGCGGCATGGGGGATCAAGCTCAAGGGTGACAGCCGCGTCGTCCTGTGCACGATTGGCGATGCCTCAACGCGGCAAGGAGAATTCTTCGAAGCGGTGGCGCAGGCGGTCCAGGATTGCTTGCCGATCGTCTTCGTGGTCGAGGACAACGGCTACGGGATCAGCACACCCACACTCGACCAGCTGCCGTTTCGTCTCGGCATTTTCGGTACCGCGCTCTATCGCCATGTTGACGGCCGATCGGTGGACGCGGTGGCAGCGGCGGGGAGCGAGGCGATCGCGGCCGCACGGCGGGGCGATGGGCCGACGATACTGTGGGTGGAACTCGACCGGCTGACTTCGCATACCAACAGCGACGACCATCGGACTTACCGTTCCGCGGCGGAGATCGCGCTGATGAAGGCCCGCGATCCGGTGACATGCTATGCGGCGTCGCTGGTCGAAAGCGGCGCGCTTGACGACGCGCAGGTACGCGCATTGCAGGACGAGGCAACGATTGAGGCGGATGCCGCCTATGCCGCGGCGGAGATCGAACCGGCTCCGACCGCCAATTCGGCCAACACCAAACTTTTCGGTCCGTTCGATCCCCGGGGATACCTGCCTCCCTTCGCGCTCGAAGATTCGGCCAACACGATGGCCGGCGCGCTCAACACGACGCTGCGCGAAGCGCTGGCCCGCATTCCGAATGCCGTTCTATTCGGTGAAGATGTGGAGGATCCGAAAGGCGGCGTGTTCGGATTCACCAAGGGGCTGTCGACGCGCTTTCCCGGTCGCGTCGTGAATTCACCCTTGGCCGAGGCGACGATCGCGGGCATTGGCGTCGGCCTTGCGGCCACGGGTTTCCGGCCCATTCTGGAAATGCAGTTCATCGATTTCATCGCGCCGGCGTTCAACCAGCTTTTGAATCAGGCCGCGACATTGCGCTGGCGCTCCAACGGCGATTGGACCTGCCCGGCCGTGTTCTATGCCCCGTATGGCGCGTATTTGCCGGCCGGCAGCACCTGGCACAGCCAGTCCAACGAAGGCTTCTGGACGCATATTCCGGGATTGCGCGTCGCCGTTCCCAGCACGCCGGCCGATCTCGCGGGCCTCCTGTGGAGCGCGATGCAGGAGTCGGACCCGACACTTCTGCTCATTCCCAAACACATCATGCGCGTGCGGCATGATCCCGTGCCGTCGCAGCCGCGCGGATTTGGAAGTGCGCGCACGGTGCAAGCGGGAACGGACATCACGGTGGTGACCTGGGGCAATTGCCTGGAGGTGGTGCAAAAGGCGGCGGCGCATCATGCGGACCACTGGTCGGTCGAAATCATCGACCTCATTAGTCTGGTGCCGTGCGATTGGGCGGCGATCGACGCGTCCGTAGCCAAGACGGGAAGGCTGGTCGTGGTCACGGAAGATTCGCGCACCGGCAGCTTTGGCCAGGCGATCATCGCCGAGGCCGTCGGTTCGCAAGCGCGCTTCAACCGTTTTCTCTCGCCGCCGCTGCTGGTGGCGCGCGAGGACGGCCACATTCCGTTCAATCCCGTGCTGGAATACGCGGTGCTGCCGGATGCAGCGCGCGTGCACGCGGCGCTGGCGGAAGTGATGCAATGAGCGAGCGGCAATGAGCGCCGCAGGGCCGTCCCAAGGCGCGAATCGCTCCCCCTCTGGGGGCAGCGCAGTGGCGTCAGCCGCAAGCGTGGGGGTCCCATGAGCGAGCGCGGCGCACGGGAAATACGGGTCCCGCAACTGGGCGAGGGGCTGCGCGAAGCGCGGATCGTGGAGTTGCTGCGCGTCCCCGGCGCGCCGCTGCGTCGCGGCGACCGGCTCTACGTCATCGAAACCGACAAGACGACGGTCGAACTCGAGGCACCGTTCGACGGCACGTTGCTCGAATGGCGCGTGGCCGTAGGGGATGTCGTGGAAATCGACGCGACGGTCGCTCTCGTGGCCGCGGCGGGCACCAAAGTGGCGGCATCGTCACCCGCGGCAGAGCGTATCATCCCGCCGCGCACTCGCGCGCATGCGCAGGAACGTGGACTCGACGATCACGCGCTGGCGGCAATTCCATCGGCCTCGAACAAGCTGTTGCCGGAGGACATCGACAAGTATCTGGCGGAACGGGCGGCCGAATCGCCACAGGTTGAAGGCATGCGCGAGCGCCGCGTGACTGGCGGCCATCGCGCCGTAATTTTTCGGTTGCGGCGCAGCGCCACGCTGGTCATTCCGGGAACGCTGGCCATCGATGTACCGTGGTCCGGCCTCGAAACAATCCGTGCGGACGACGGCGACGCGCGGCCGACACCATTCCAGGTGTTCGCGCATGCCGTGGCGCGCGTGGCGCAATCGCACGCGAAATTCCGCTCCGTGATGGTGGGCGACGACCGCATTCGCGAATACGAACAAGTCAACGTCGGCATCGCGTTGGCCCGGCCCAACGACGAACTGATCATCGCGGTGGTGCGCAAGGCGGAATGCATGACGCTGCCGGAATTTGTGCGCGCCTGCTCGCGCGGCATGCGCGCGGCGATCCGCGACGGCGCCGAGGCGGCGGCGGACACGCAGATCCTGCTTACCCATTTGGGCGAATTCGGAATCGTGGATTCCGTCCCGACGCTGGTGGCGCCGGCCAGCTCGATTTTCTTCCTGGGCGCGCCACAGCAACCCGCGTGCAAGGTGCGGATCGCGGTGACGTTTGACCACCGCCTCATCAATGGCGCGGCGGCCGCCCGCTTCCTGGACGACTTGGCGGCCGCATTGCGCCGGAGTTAGCTCGCGTCGCAGTTACGCGGTAGCGGATGCTTCGGTGCGTTTGGCCGTCTCGTCCGCCATGTCGCGAATGACGGCCGTGAGGTCGGACTCGACCACCATGACACCGTCGACGCTGGCCCGGCCATGGATCTTGGCCACGCCACGGGCAGCGCGCTTCATCGTGCATTCGAGGAGCAATTGGTCACCCGGCACGACATCGCGGCCGAAGCGGCACTTGTCGAACCCCGCGAAGAAGAAAATGGTCTTACCAATCCGGCTCATCATTCCCGAGTAATGGCAAAGAACGCCCGCCGCCTGCGCGAGCGATTCCAGCAGCAGCATCTGCGGCATCACCCGCCGGTCCACGGGCACCCCGACGAAGAACTCGTCGCTGTGGCTGACATTCTTGATCACGCGCGCCCACTGGTTGGGCTCGCATGCCTCCATCCGGTCGATCAGCAGGAACGGGTAGCGATGCGGAATGTGCTTGAGTATTTCGGAGATATCCGACGGGGGGAGCAGCGTGGGAGTCGTCACGGGTACCTCGAAAGGGGCGGCATTCGATCGAGCGGGCGCCCATCCTACGTGGGGGCGTGCCCCCCCGCAACTGGCTCCCATCACGGCGTTTCCCCCACATTAATTGGGGAGTTCGAACCTGCCGGCAACGATATAATCGCTCTTTTCCCCGCTCTTTCCACTTCCCCCACCGCCATGAAAATTCTGGTACCGATCAAGCGGGTCGTCGATTTCAACGTCAAGGTTCGCGTGAAGCCCGATGGTTCGGGGGTGGACACCGCGAACGTCAAGATGTCAATGAATCCCTTCGACGAAATTGCGGTCGAGGAAGCCGTGCGCCTCAAGGAAAAGGGCATCGCAACCGAAATCGTGGCGGTGTCGTGCGGCGTGGCCGCATGCCAGGAAACACTGCGCACTGCGTTGGCACTTGGCGCCGACCGCGCGATCCTGGTCGAAACCGACGTTGAGTTGCAGCCGCTGGCCGTGGCCAAGTTGCTGGCGGCGATCGTCGCCAAGGAACAACCACAGCTGGTGATCCTGGGCAAGCAGGCCATCGACGACGACGCCAACCAGACCGGGCAAATGCTGGCGGCGCTCCTCGATTGGCCGCAGGCCGCGTTCGCGTCGAAGGTGGACATCGCTGATGGCAGCGCCACGGTCAAGCGGGAAGTCGACGGCGGGTTGGAGACGCTCCAGATGAAGTTGCCGGCGATCGTGACCACGGACCTGCGCCTGAACGAGCCGCGCTACGCGACGCTTCCGAACATCATGAAGGCGAAGAAAAAGCCGACGGAGACCACCAACCCGGCCACGCTCGGCGTGGACGTGACGCCGCGCCTCATGACGTTGAAGGTAGTTGAGCCGCCCAAACGCAAGGGCGGCGGCAGGGTGGCCGATGTGCAGGAACTGGTCGCCAAGTTACGCAACGAAGCCAAAGTCATCGCCTGAAAGTCGCCATGTCCGTCTTAGTCATCGCCGAACACGACCACACGTCGCTCAAATCCGCGACGCTGCATACGATCACCGCCGCGCTGCAATTGGGTGGTGAGGTGGGCAGTGAGGTCCACGTCCTCATCGCCGGCCACAATGCCGGCGCGGCTGCGCAGGCCGCCGCCAGCGTCGCAGGCGTAGCGAAGGTTTTGCACGCCGACGCGCCCCACCTTGCCATGCCCACGGCCGAGAACATTGCCGCCACGGCGTTGAGTCTGTTCCCGGGTGCTTATACGCACGTGCTCGCCCCTGCCACGGGATTCGGGAAGAACGTGCTGCCGCGGGTGTCCGCCAAACTCGATGTGGCGCAAGTGTCGGAGATCACGTCCATTGTGTCGCCCGATACCTTCGTGCGGCCGATCTACGCGGGCAATGCCTTCGCGACAGTGCAGTCGAAGGATCCGGTCAAGGTGATCACGGTGCGGTCGACGGCATTCGATGCGGCCGCGGCGACCGGCGGCAGCGGAACCGTCGAAACGATGACTGCGCCCGCGGACACGGGCCATGCGACTGTGACCGGGCAGGAATTGACCAAGTCCGAGCGCCCTGAACTGACCAGCGCACGCATCGTGATTTCCGGAGGGCGGGGCTTGGGCAGCGGCGAGAATTTCAAGATGCTCGAAGCGCTGGCGGACAAGCTCAACGCGGCGCTCGGCGCGTCGCGCGCGGCCGTCGATGCGGGCTATGTGCCCAACGATTATCAGGTAGGGCAGACGGGCAAGATCGTGGCGCCGGATTTGTACATCGCCATCGGCATCTCCGGCGCGATCCAGCATCTCGCCGGCATGAAGGACAGCAAGGTCATCGTCGCGATCAACAAGGACGCCGAGGCGCCGATCTTCCAGATTGCCGATTACGGACTCGTCGGCGACCTCTTCGTGCTGGTCCCGGAATTGACCGCCGCATTGGGTTGAGCATGAGCACCTATCACGCCCCCCTCGCTGAAATGCAGTTCGTGCTGAACGAACTTTCCGGCCTTTCGCAGATTGCAAAGCTGCCAGGATTCGAAGACGCGGCGCCCGACACCGTGGCGGCGATTCTCGACGAAGCCGCCAAGTTTGCGACCAATGTCCTCGATCCGCTCAACGTGACGGGTGACCGCGAAGGGTCGAAGCGTCTCGATGACGGATCGGTCAGAACGCCGGCGGGATTCAAGGAAGCGTACAAGCAGTTCTGCGACAACGGCTGGAACGGACTCACCAAGGATCCGGAATTTGGCGGGCAGGGCCTGCCGCAATTGGTGCAGACCGCCGTCGAGGAAATGTGGCACGCATCCAATCTCGCGTTCGACCTGTGTCCGCTGCTCACGCAAGGTGCGGTCGAGGCGATTCAGTTGAAGGGTTCGGACGCGCTCAAGCACAAGTACCTGCCGCACATGGTCGCCGGCACGTGGACCGGCACGATGAACCTGACCGAAGCGCAGGCGGGCTCCGACCTTGCGGCGGTGCGTACGCGCGCCGTGCCCCAGACTGATGGCACCTACAAGGTCTTCGGCCAGAAGATCTTCATCACCTTCGGCGAACACGATTACACCGACAACATCATCCACCTCGTGCTCGCGCGCACGCCCGATGCGCCCGAGGGTGTGAAGGGAATTTCGCTGTTCGTCGTGCCCAAGATCCTGGTCAACGACGATGGTTCGCTCGGCGCGCGCAATGACGTGCACTGCGTGTCGATCGAGCACAAGCTGGGCATCCACGCGAGCCCGACGGCCGTGCTGGCCTATGGCGATAATGGCGGCGCGGTCGGATACCTGTTGGGCGAGGAGAACCGCGGCCTCGAATACATGTTCGTCATGATGAATCTGGCGCGCTTCTCGGTGGGCATGGAAGGCGTGGGACTGTCGGATCGCGCGTACCAGCGCGCCGTTGCGTTTGCGAAGGATCGCGTGCAGGGCAAGGCCGTGGGCCTCGACAACGCGGCGAAGGCAGGACCGATCATCGAACATCCGGACATCCGGCGCATGCTGATGACGATGCGCGGCCATACGGAGGCGATCCGCGCCGTGGCCTATGTCACCGCGGCCGCCATCGACAATGGACACGTGCATCCCGATGCCGAGGTGCGCAAACGCCATCAAGCCTTTGCCGATTTCATGATTCCGATCGTGAAGGGCTGGTCGACCGAGATAGCTCAGGAGATCACGTCAATCGGCCTGCAGGTTCACGGTGGAATGGGCTTCATCGAGGAAACCGGCGCGGCGCAGCATTACCGCGACGCGCGCATCATCACCATCTACGAAGGCACGACAGGCATCCAGGCCAACGATCTCATCGGCCGCAAGACCGCGCGCGATGCCGGCGCGGTCGCCAGTGCCGTGGCAGCGGAAATCGACAAGGTTGCCGCCAAACTCGCCTCGCACGCCGATCCGGTTCTCAATGCCATCGGCCTGCAGCTCGCCGCGAGCACTTCGGATTTGCAGTCCGCAATCGATTGGCTCGTCCCTGCGTTCGGAAAGCACACGCGGGCCGCGCATGCCGGCGCGGTGCCGTACCTCAAGCTGTGGGGCGTCGTGGCCGGTGGTTGGCAGATGGGTCGGGCGGCCCTGATCGCCCACGAGCAAATCGCGAATGGCATCGGCAACGCCGACTTCCTGCGCGCCAAGATCGCCACTGCACGTTTCTATGCCGAATGCCTGTTGCCGCAAGCCTCGGGCTTCGCCCATGCGGTCACCCACGGCGGCGACAGCGTTCTTGCGCTGCCGGTGGAGGCATTCTGACGCAACGCGCCCGCAACACCCTGACCGAAACATGATCAGCCGCTGGACATGGCGATTCGTCGCGACGTTGGCGGTCCTGCTCACCAGCCTCGCCGTGGCCGACGTTCGCGCGGACGCGATCCCCGCGCTGCCACCCGGCCCGAACGCCGTGGGTTGCAACAACATCGCGCAGGATTTCACGCGCGTGCCGGCCGGCGATTCCGTACAGGACTACTGGGAAGGCAAGCCGAAGGGCAGTACGCCTCGATATATCACCGATCTCCTCGCGGACCCGGCCAACACGCTGACCGTCAACCTCGTCGTCCCGAACGACGGCGGGCTCTTCGGCCAGTATGTAAACCAGACGTTTCCGCACGTCATCCTGGTGTGCTACCCGACGTCCGCCGCGAATGTGCGCCCGGATTACCTGTTGCCCACCGGCGATGCCGTTCCGCACATGCAGTTGGGTGGCGAGCCGCCCATTTTCGCTGACGCGGCCACGCGCTATCCGGTACTGCTGTTTTCGCACGGACTCACCGGCAGCCCGATTTCCGGCGACTACATCTACGCCATCAAGGTCTTCGCCAGCTGGGGCTATGTCGTCGTGGCCCCGTTCCACGCGGATCTGCGCTTCGCGAACGTCAAGCTCGAAAGTTTCAGCGACATCTTCTACGCGCTGATCAACATCAAGAACTTTGTCGCCATGCAGGCGGTGCGTACGTTGTCGCTTTCGCTCGCGCTCGACGCCGTGCTGAGCAACGCGCAGTTCGCGGCTCAGTTCGCAGATCACGTCGACGCGTCCAAGGTTGGCGGATTCGGCGCGAGCCTGGGCGGCGAGTCGCTGATGCTCATGGGCGGCGCCCAGCTAACGACGACCGTCGGGCAGGCGTACAAGCAGGTCACGTTCGATTCACGCCTCAAGGCCGTGGCCAGCTATGTGCCGTACTTCGGGCAGGACTTGTTTCCGGCCTTTGGTCGCGACCAGAACGGGTTGCAAGGTGTGACGCTGCCCTTTCTCGCGCTCAGCGGTACCGCAGATACAACGGCGCCCATCGGCGCAACGGAGAAGGGTTTCGGCTTTCTGACCGGGACACGCCAGCTCGTTGCCTTGACCGGCGTCCAGCATGGCTTCGATCCCGCGTTCTCCGACGACATCTTTACGTGGTCGCTGGCGTTTCTTGCCGGCCAACTGTCGGGCGATCCGGTGGCGCGCGCGACGAGCGCTCGCATGACCTCGGTGGCAGGCGGCGGCGAGGACGTGCTGAAGATCGACTACATCGAGCCGTCGCCGGAGATGGCGGGCGAGCGTGTCGCCGTGGAGTTCCGTAACGATTCGCTCAATCACTATTTCATCACGGCCGAGCCGGCCGAGGCCGCGATGCTGGACGCGGGCATCGTCGTGCCGGGTTGGCAGCGCACGGGGTTCGCGTTCAAGGAACGGCCTGCCGGCGATCCGCGCGGACTTGCCGCGTGCCGCTTTTTCGGGACACCCGGCATCGGCCCGAATTCGCACTTCTACACAATCGACGTCGCCGAATGCGCGAAGGTGAAGATGAATCCGTTCTGGACCTACGAGGGCATCGCATTCAATTCGGATGCGCCGGTGGCGGAAGTTTGCGCGCCGGACCGCGTTCCCGTCGTTCGTCTCTACAACAATGGCATGGGCGGGCAGGCCAGCCATCGCTTTGTCACCAGCCGCAGCGAGGTGCGGGAGATGGTGCAGCGCGGCTGGCTCGTCGAGGGCAACGTGTTCTGCGCGATTCCCTGATTGCGTGGTGATTCGTCACTCGTTCCGGGTGACGAACCCACTGAGCTGGTCGAAGAGTTCGGCATTGGACGCGATTACGGCGCCACCGTGAAGGAGGCCTTCCGGACCGGGGTAGGGCAGTACGCGGCCGCCGGCTTCCTCGACCAGCAGAAGGCCTGCAGATGCGTCCCACGCATGCATGTGGGGCTCGATGAACGCCTCGTACCGCCCGGCGGCCACGTGCGCAAGCATCAAGGCGCCCGCACCCATGTCCTTGATCGCGGCGCCCGCGCGCGTCAATTCGCCTTTGAGCGCGAGATGCGCATCGAGGTCATGGCGGTGCACATATCCCAGCGCGAGCAGCGCGCGGTCGAGCGCATCGCAATGGGAGACATGGATCGGCGCGCCATTGCAGAACGCACCGCCACCACTCGCAGCGACGAACAATTCGTCGGGAGCCGGGTCGTAGATCGCGCCGATCCTGCGCTTCCCGTCTTCGAGCCAGGCGATCGCGACGCACCAGTAATGCACGCCATGGACGAAATTGAGCGTGCCATCGATCGGGTCGACGATCCAGGTCCGTGCCGCCACCGTGCCGCCGGTTTCCTCGCCGAGCATCGCTTCGTCGGGCCAGGCGCGCGCCAATTCCGCGCGGATGAACGCCTCGACGGCGCGATCGGCCGCGCTGACATAATCCTGTTGCGATTTGGTCTCGACGACAAAATCGAGTTCGCGCTTGAAATAGCGGTTGGCCAGCGCACCGGCTGCACGCGCCAGGCGGCCGGCGAAATCGGCGCGTTCGGCGAGGTTCGAAGCCATGGTCAGTTGGA
>JAYTIR010000034.1:0-6495 GCA_043731765.1 Burkholderiales bacterium | reverse complement strand
CGCGCTGTGGTCGCGCGCCGCGTCATCCGGTTCTGGCAGTGACGGGTTCGTGGTGGAACGCATGGTTTTTTAACGAGGCGAAAGACCTGGATCGCCGGGACAGTGTCAATGTGCTAGATTCCCGCGAAGTCTAACGGAATCGGCGTCCGGGGCCAGGAAGCGGAGCGTGCAAGCCAAGACTGTATTGATCACCGGCGGCGCCAAGCGCGTCGGCGCCGCAATCTGTCGCCGTTTGCACGCCGCGGGCGCGAACCTGATGCTGCATTACCGCACCTCTGCCGGCGAGGCGAGGCTCCTGCAGGCGGAGTTGAATCACACCCGGCCGAATTCCGTCTCGTTGATCCAGGCGGACCTCCTCGACCTGCACAAATTGCCGTCCGTGGTCGAACAGACCATACAGGCGTTCGGCCGGCTTGACGCGCTGGTCAACAACGCGTCGACGTTTTCCCAGACGCCGATCGGGGAGATCACGGCCGCCAACTGGAACGACCTCATCGGTACCAATTTGCAGGCGCCACTTTTCCTCGCGCAGGCCGCGGCGCCGGCGCTGAAAAAGGCGCAGGGCGCGATTGTCAACCTCTCCGACATCCACGCCGAGCGTCCGCTCAAGAATTACGTCGTGTATTCGATCGCGAAGGCCGGGCTCATCGGTCTCACCCGCTCGCTGGCGCGTGAATTGGCGCCCGAGGTGCGCGTCAATGCCGTGGCCCCCGGTCCGATCCTGTGGCCCGACGACGAGTCGTTCGACGAACTGTCGCGGCAGCGGATCATCTCGCACACGCCGCTGAAACGCGAAGGCACGCCGGACGACATTGCGCGCGCAGTGCAGTTCCTGCTGGCGGATGCGAACTACATCACGGGCGAAACCATCCACGTGGACGGCGGCCGGAACATGGCCATTTGACCAAATCGTCGTCCCCGCGAATTTCGCAGCAGGGCTAACTCCGCAGCGCCTGCACCTTTCCGGCCAGCCGTTCAAGGTAAGGATCGATGATTCCGTGCGTCACCAGCGCGACGCGCGTGCGTTCGAGGTAGTCCAGCGACGACCCGAACGCCCCTTTCGACTTGGCAATCACGCTTGCCTCCTTGTCGAGTGCCAGTTTCCCGGCGTATTGGGGATGTGCATGCCGGACGACGAACGTCAGTGCGTGTATTTCGCGTTCGCCGGATTGCAATCGTACCCAGCGCGGTCGATACGCGCCAACCACCATTTCACGGCGCCAGAGCAGATGCAGTTCATCCATCGCGAGTGGCGCGGGCAGTCGATAGGCAACACCGGTGCATGCGCCGCCGCGATCGAGGCCGAGTACCAGACCCGGCAACTCCGGCGTGCCGCGCGACGCCAATGAATACAGGCAAAAGCGCCGGTGCAAACCGCGCAGGACGGCCGGCCGGGCTTCGGCGAACGGGAACAGCGGATTCCACAGGAGCGACCCGTACGCGAATACCCACCAGCCCGCGCCCTTCGGCCTGGCCTTCAGCATCGACGTCAGCGACTCCGACAGCTGCTCGTCGCTGAGCGCCCATTTCGGGTCGCCCGCCGCCTCGATATACAGGTCGCGCATCCGCCCTGATTCGAGGTCGCTGCGGCAAAGCGTTGTCGGGTCACTCGTCGGGATGCGGGGCACGTTGGAGCTTCACGAGTTCGATGTTCGCCTGGCGGCGCTTCGCCGCGTTGGTCTTGCCGTGCGGGCCGCCCTTGCCGAGCAGCGGCGAGCGCGCCACCGGGTTGCGCATCTTGGGCGGCGGTAGTGGTGCGTGCAGTTTGGCGCGCTTCATGGGACGGATGATCGCCCATACCCCGTCAATGAAGCAACGCTGCTGTGGCGAAATCGGATTACACGAGTCCCCGAAACGACAGGCGGGCGCCACACCACGCGGCCGCCGCCAGCAACCGGTCGTCGCAATCAAGAGGCGCCGCCAGTTGCAGTCCCACCGGCATCCGCTGCAAAAATCCTGCCGGTAAATTGATGGCAGGGAAGCCCAGCAGCGACCAAAGCGTGCAGCACGATGGATCGCCGGTCGTCTCCAGGCCTCTCGGTGCCGGTCCGGGCGCGGCCGGCGCCAGTACCGCGTCGAAACCCTCGAGCCATTGCGTGAAAAATGCGATGGCCCGCGCGCGCGCCGATTGTGCCGCCTCGTACGCGTCGGTACTGATCGTGCGGCCTTCGTCCAGCGCAGCATTGACCGCAGGGGTCAGACGCGCGCGTTCACGCAATTGGAGATCGCCCATGTTGCGCGCCGCTTCGAACAGCATGATCGTCCGTTGGATGCCTTTGGCGCCATGCCAGGCCGCTGGCATGTCGACGGGTACCACTTCCGCGCGGGTCCGCAGTTGCGTCACCGCGGATTCGATGACGGCGCTTGCATCGCGGTCCTGCACCGTCCACGGAAAGGCGCCGATATACGCGAAGCGAGGCGAGTCCGTGAGTGGCGCGAGCGTTGCGGCGATGCCGCCGGGTTCGGCCAGCGCGCTCGCGAGCCGCGCCGCGTCTTCCACCGTCCGCGTAAATGTGCCGACGGTATCGAACGTCTCGCTGAACGGGTGCACGCCATCGGTCGGGATCGCGTTCAACGTCGGCTTGAACCCGACCACGCCACAAAATGCGGCCGGTCGGATGATCGAACCATTCGTTTGCGTGCCGATTGCAGCGGTGACATGGCCCACCGCGACCGCCGCGGCCGACCCCGACGACGATCCGCCCGGCGTGTGCGCGGGATCCCACGGATTGCGCGTCTTGCCCGGGTCCAGGAACGCGAACGGCGTGGTGACGGTCTTGCCGAAAACAAACGCGCCCGCCGCCTTGAGGCGCGCAACGCACGTAGCATCGCGCACAGGACGATCGTCCGCGAATATCGGCGAGCCCATCGTGGTCGGCAAATCGGAGGTGGCGATGATGTCCTTGACGCCGATGCCGATGCCGCCAAGCGTACCGCGCTGGTTCGTGTCGTCCCAACGCGCCGCCTCGCGTTGCACGTGTTCCGGATCCAGCGTTACCCACGCCTCGACCGCGGCGTCGGTCGTCCGGACTCGCGCAAGTTGCGCCGCGGCAAGCTCAACGGATGTCAGCTGCCGATCGGCAATGGCCTCCGCGGCTTCGGTCAGCGTCAGCGTGTAGCTCCGAAGTTCGTGCGTCATCGCTCGATGCCCGTGGCTTCCATGCGCACCAACGGCGCGGCTTGCGCCAGGTTCCGGCCTTTCATGGGCGTGGTCAGAAACAGCGCTTGCAGGTCGTTCAGGAAGCGGCGGCCGAGTTCGGTGGGTTTGAGGCAGGCCGGGTCCGGCTCGAGCAGGCCCTTGCGCGTCGCCGCTTCGATTCCGTGCGCGACAATCGACAGCGGATATCCGGTACGTTCCGCGAACAGCGCGGTGGGCACCCCTGCGGTGAGCCGCATTGCATTGAGCATGAATTCGAAACCGACATCGCTGCGCGTTACCTCGACCTCTTCCTGCAATGGCCGGCCCGCGGCAATCTGTTCGAGATACTGCTTCGGCTGTTTCCACCGCAGTTGCCGCACGACGCGGTCAGCGAACGAAAGCTTGGAGTGGGCGCCCGCGCCGATGCCCAGATAGTCACCGAAGCGCCAGTAGTTTGCATTGTGCGCGCATTGCCGGCCCGGTTTCGCGTAGGCCGAAGTCTCGTAATGCTGGTAACCGGCGCCTTCGAGCGTTGCGTGGACCGCGTCCTCGATGTCGGCGGCGGTGTCGTCGTCGGGCAGCGGCGGCGGATAGCGGTGAAACAGCGTGTTGGGTTCCAGCGTCAGGTGATAGAACGACAGGTGCGGCGGCGCGAACGCGAGCGCTGCAGCCAGATCCGCGCGTGCTTCCTGCTCGGTCTGTTTCGGCAATCCGTACATGAGGTCGAAGTTCACGTTGCCGAAGATCATCAACGCCGCTTCGGCGGCGCGGCGCGCCTCGTCGGCATCATGGACGCGCCCGAGAGCCTTGAGTTGCGCGGGATCGAAGCTCTGAATACCCAGTGAAAGGCGATTCACGCCTGCGGCGTAGAAATCGGCGAATTTCTGCCGCTCGAATGTGCCTGGATTGGCTTCCAGCGTGACTTCGGCGTCGGGCAGCAGCGGCACGCGCGCGCGGATCCCGCCCAGCAGCCGGTCTATTGCCGCGGCGGAAAAAAGACTCGGCGTGCCCCCGCCCATGAAAACCGACACGACCTTGCGTCCCCAGATCGACGGCAGCGCGAACTCGAGGTCGGTGAGCAGCGCATCGACGTATTGAGCCTCCGGCGCGTCGCCTTGGACCTCGTGCGAATTGAAATCGCAGTACGGACATTTCTTGAGGCACCACGGAATGTGCACGTAGAGTGCCAATGGCGGCAGCGCGGAAAAGGTGGGCCGCGTCAGCGTGCCGGCACCCACCGTGACCTTCGCCGATGCAGCATCGGTCATCATTTGCGTACCCTCGATTGGCGGACCCGCATTGCGTCGAGTTTGGCGAGCAACATGCGGATTGCCTGTCCGCGATGCGACAGTTCGTTTTTGCGTTCGAGCGGGAGTTCCGCACCGGTGAGACCCGTCGCGTCGTCCTGGAAATGCGGATCGTAGCCGAATCCTCCGCTGCCACGCGGCAGATCGATGATCGTGCCGTGCCACGCGCCTTCGGCAAGCAATGGCTCCGGATCGGCAGCATAACGAACCAGCACGAGGACGCAATAGTAGTGCGCGCGCCGGTCGACCACACCTTGCAGCGCGGCCACCAGCTTGGCGTTGTTGCGGACGTCGGACAGCGGCTCACCCGCATAGCGCGCGGAGTGCACGCCCGGCGCACCGTCGAGCGCTGCGACACACACGCCGGAATCGTCCGCGAGCGCGGGCAGCTTGGCAATCGCGCTCGCGTGCCGCGCCTTGGTCAGTGCGTTTTCGATGAAGGTCTCGTGGGGCTCGTCCGCGTCAGAGATGTGAAGATCCGCTTGCGGGATCACCTTCAACCCGCGCGGCGCCAGCAGGCGGCGGAATTCTCGCAGCTTGCCCTCGTTGCCGGAGGCCAGGACCAGGCGGGAGATCAACGGCTGAGTGCCGATCGTTGCGCGGTGACGAGCCGAGCGATGCCGCCCTCCGCGAGCACGACCAGCGCCTCCATCTCCGCGCGCGAAAAGGGCACGCCTTCCGCCGTCCCCTGCAATTCGACGAAACCGCCGGCGCCGGTCATCACCACGTTCATGTCGGTATCGCAGTTCGAATCCTCGGCATAGTCGAGGTCGAGCACCGGCGCGCCGTTGACGACGCCGACCGACACCGCGGCGACATGGTCGCGCAGCGGTTCGCCGCTCACGAGTCCTTTTGCCTTGCACCAGGCAATCGCATCGGCCACCGCGACGCAGGCACCCGTTATCGATGCGCAGCGCGTGCCGCCATCCGCCTGCAGCACATCGCAATCGATCTTGAGCGTGCGCTCGCCGAGTGCCGTGAGGTCCATCACGGCGCGCAGGCTGCGGCCGATCAGGCGCTGTATCTCCTGCGTGCGGCCGGACTGTTTGCCCTCCGCGGCTTCGCGGCGCATTCGCGTATTCGTCGCCCGCGGCAGCATCCCGTATTCGGCGGTGAGCCAGCCCTGCCCTTTGCCCTTGAGGAACGACGGCACGCTTTCCTCGACGCTCACCGTACAAAGAACCTGCGTATCGCCCATCGCGACCAGCACCGAGCCTTCCGCGTGCTTGGTGAAGCCGCGGGTCATTTGAATGGCGCGCAATTCATCGGCGCGGCGACCGGAAGGACGTGATGCCATGACAATCCAGGGTTGAGGGTAAACAGCGATTATAGAGGTGACGCCGGGGCGAAGTACCGCGCACGCACCATGTCCGCAAGTTCCTCCGCCATCGAACGCGGCGGACGCCAGCCGAAATCCGTGCCGAATGCACTCGTGTCGACCACCAGTGAACCGGTCAGCCGGTCGATGGCCGACGCCTTGCCCAGGCACACGCAGACAAATTGGAGGATCGATTGCGGAAACGGCACGAGCCGAGGGGCGACGCCCAACGCCGCGGCAATCGCACGTACCAGTTCCGGCGTGGAAACCGGCTGGGCATCCGCCAGGAAATAGGTTGTGACGGCGCCGGACGCCGGCGCCGGACGGCTGAGCAGTGCGTCCAGAGCGCTCACGAAATTTCCCGCGCCAAGCAGGCTGCGCCGATTGTCGATGTTGCGAAGCGGCAGCGGAACGCCGCGCGCGATTGTCTCGGTCAGCCGTGCGATGTTGCCCTTCACCCACGGCCCGTACAGCAATGGAAGGCGCAGGATCGTGACGGGCAACCCGGTTTCGCGCGCGACATCCGCGAGCGCGCATTCGGCCTCCCATTTGCTGGCGGCGTAATCGTCGCGCGGGTCCGGCGGATCGTTTTCGCGAAATGCCCGAGCCGGCAGCGTCGTCTCGCCATTGACCTTCACCGAACTTGCGAATACGAAGTGCGACGCGCCCGCCGCCGCCGCCGCGCGCGCCAGTCGTTCCGTAGCTGCGACGTTGACTGCACGGAAAAGTGG
>JAYTIR010000033.1:0-6767 GCA_043731765.1 Burkholderiales bacterium | reverse complement strand
CGGACCATCGGGCCCTGCGATGCCAGCCACGACCGCGCGCAGACCGGCCGGCATCACCGCTACTTCGGTGCCGACTTCGAGCGTGCCGCTTGCAACCGTACCTTGCAAGCCACGCTGCGGACGGCCGCGCTGGGCGGAAATGTTGCGCGTGACGCGCTGCACCGGGAAGCGCAGCGGTTGCGTGGCGCGTGACCGCACCACGTCCACACTTTCGAGATAGGCGAGGAGCGTCGGCCCGCCATACCACGGCAGCGCGTCGCCGCGTGAGGCGACCATGTCGCCGGTGAGCGCAGACAGCGGGATGGCGTGGACTTCGATGAATCCAAGGTGCGCCGCGAGAGCCGTGAACTCCGCGTGGATTTTCTCGAAGCGCGCGCGGTTCCAGTTGACGAGGTCCATCTTGTTCACGGCGAGCACCAGGCGCGAAATGCCCGCCCAGCGCGCGAGGAATGCGTGCCGGCGGGTCTGCGGCTGCAGGCCGTGCACGGCGTCCACCAACAGCACCGCAACGTCTGCGGTGCTGGCGGCAGTGACCATGTTCCGTGTGTATTGTTCGTGTCCCGGCGCGTCGCCGATGATGAACTTGCGCGCGGGTGTGGCGAAATAGCGGTAGGCGACGTCGATGGTGATGCCCTGTTCGCGCTCGGCCAAAAGTCCGTCGGTGACGAGGGAAAAGTCGATCGTCATCTGGCCCGCGCGGCGCGACCCGGCTTCCAGCGCGCTCACTTGATCGGACAGGAGACTCTTGCTATCCCAGAGCAGGCGCCCGATCAGCGTGCTCTTGCCGTCATCTACACTTCCGGCGGTGGTAAATCTCAATGGAGTAGCGGTGGCGTGCATCAGAAATAGCCCTGCCGCTTGCGCAGTTCCATCGCGGCGTCGTTGGCCTGGTCGTCCAGCCGCGTTGCACCCCGCTCGGTAATGCGCGTCGCCGCCGTTTCGCGGACGATGTCGTCGAGCGTGGCCGCGTTCGACTCGACCGGCGCCGTGCAGGGAATGTCGCCAACGGTGCGAAAGCGCACGGACAGATTCACCACGCGGTCATCGGCCGCGGCGGGCGTGAGGTGCGTCACCGGGACCAGCGCGTTGCCGCGCCGGACGACATTCCTCTCGTGCGCGAAGTAGAGCGAAGGCAACGGGATGTCTTCCTGCCGGATGTATTGCCACACGTCGAGTTCCGTCCAGTTCGATAACGGAAACACGCGCAGATTTTCGCCCTTGTGCACGCGTGCGTTGTAGAGCGACCACAATTCGGGCCGCTGCGCCTTCGGGTTCCACTGTCCGGAGTCGTCGCGAAACGAAAACACACGCTCCTTGGCGCGCGCCTTTTCCTCGTCGCGGCGAGCGCCGCCTATGCAGGCGTCGAACCCGAACTCCGCGATGGCGTCCAGCAGCGTGACGGCCTGGTGCGGATTGCGCGACTCGGCCTCGTGCCGCAGCCGGACGCGGCCGGTGCGGATCGACTCGTCGAGCGAGCGCACAACCAGCGGCAGGCCGGTGTCACTCGCCATCCGGTCGCGGAAGGCAATCACTTCGGGAAAATTCTGCTCGGTGTCGATGTGCAGCAGCGTCACCGGCGCGTTCTCGGGAAAGAACGCCTTTTGCGCCAGGCGCAGCACGACCGCCGAATCCTTGCCGCCGGAAAATAGCAGTGCGATGTTACGGCACTCGGCCGCGACTTCGCGCAGGATGAAGATCGACTCCGCCTCGAGTTCGGCCAGGTAGGCGTTGCGTTGCCTCGCGACGATAGGCGACGGAGTTTCGACGTCGTTCAGCGCGGGGTCGTCGTGCAGCAGCATGGTGTGGCAACTCTCTTGGGTGAGATGGCGGCAGCGCGCGCGCGAACTACGCGGCCCTGCGCATCGATGTGAATGCCGCATTCGCGTTCGGCGGCCGCTTCCCACCACCAGCGACCGGAACGCGGATCCTCGCCGGGCATCACCGCGCGTGTGCAAGGGGCGCAGCCGATGGACGGAAAGCCGCGCTGATGCAGCGGATGCGTCGGCACGTCATGCGCGCGGAGGTAGGACCAAACATCGTCCTCCTGCCAGTCGGCCAGCGGGCAGAGCTTCATGAGGCCGTGTTGCGCATCGCGGGCGAGGATGGGTGTGTCCGTGCGCGTGACCGATTGGTCCCGGCGCAGGCCGGTGATCCACAGGTTCTTGCCCTCCAGGGCGCGCGCTAGCGGGCGCACCTTGCGCAATTCGCAGCATTGCTTGCGCAAGTCCGTCGACCGATAGAACGGATTGGGGCCATGCGCCGCGACAAAGGGCTCGATATCCGCGGCTTCGGGGGCATACAGTCGAACGGGCCGGCCATAGCGCTGGCGCACGGCGTCGATGAACGCGTGGGTTTCGTCGTGCAGGCGCCCGGTGTCGAGCGTGAATACCTCGACCGGAAGGTCAAGCGCGGCGATCAGGTCCAGGATCACCATATCCTCGACGCCGAAGCTCGAGGCGAACGTGGCGGGCGCGTGCGCAGTCACTGCATGACGCAGGCGCTGCGTGGCCTCGAAGGTGCACAGGGGCAGATTCATGTAAGCAGAGTTCCGTTCGATGGGACGAACAGGCAAAGGCGCATTGGCGCTCCCCCGGACGTCCACACCGGATACTAGGCAACCGGATAAATAGACGGAAATGATATTTATAGAGGTTGGATATTCCAACTCGCTATAACGACCGGGGTACGCGATGTGCCAAAAGCGGCGGGCCTGATCGTACCGCCGCAGGTCGAAGTCTTGTCCAGGCCGCTCAAGGCATGTATCGAATGGCAGACTTCAAGAACTTCAACCGGTTTCTGCGGGCCCAAAGTGGTTGCTGACTGCTGATCGCTTTCGGCCAGAAGCGTCCACTGGATCAAAAAGGCTCTGTCGGCGTAGGATCGGCATTGCTTGCAGGCCGCGATCAATAGCAGCCAGCTTTGAACTTGTCTGAATGAGCCCGGTTCGATCCTTTCCCGACCTGCGCACCCCAGAAAGAAGCGAGAAGAAAACGCATGTTGCACTCCCTGGACGAGACGTTGGCTCATCTGATCTCTCCAATGACCGTGGAGCAGTTCAGGAATGAGTTCTGGGGGAAGCGGGCGCTGACCGTTCCCGGAACTCCCGGGAAGTTCGCGCGCTACTACGATGAGGAATGCTGGTACACGGATCCCCCGCGCGAAGCGACGGCCGCGTATCCCTTGGATGAAGCTGGCGTGCGAGTGTCGAAAGAAGTGCGCGTCGACCCGGGACAGCTCCCCGACATGTACGAGGCCGGTTTGGCCACGTCGGGCCATGTCGATCACATGCCCGAGATCGCGGACCTGCTCGACAATCTACGTGCGAGCTTCCAGGTGCCCACGCGCGGCTCGGACTTCGTCGATGCTGTGCTGTGTTTCCGCTCGAAGGACAAGGTCGGTTGGTCGGGCCATTGGGACGTCTATCACGTCTTCGTGCTCCAGATCTCCGGCAAGAAGCGGTGGCGCTATTCTCGTGCGCCGCTCGTACCCTCGCCGGATCTTCCGCCTGGCTCGGGCGGGGAGGTCGGCGTATTCGATGGCAGGACGGTCATGCGGCCGCGCGACGATCAACTGCTTGATGTCGTGCTCAGCGAGGGCGACCTGTTGTACTTGCCGCCAGGCACTTGGCACGCGCCGCTTGCGGAGGGGCATTCATGCCACCTGACCGTGGCGATCGGGCAGCTCTCGGTTCTCGACCTGATGTTGAATGCTCTGCGCGATCACCTGATCGCGAAATCCGAATGGCGAGCCGGGGTTCCTGCCGTGACGGCCGACAGCCGAATGTGCGGTGCGATTCCTCCCGAGCTCGCCTCATTTTTCGCGGAGCGCAGGGTGGCGCTCGGTCGTGAGCTCGTTGCGATGGATCCTCGGGTGGTCCATCAACGCTGGGCCGCGTCCACTGCGATTCATACCCAGCTTTCGCCGCCGCAACAGGGCGCCGTAGTGCAACGGGACGAACGCCTCGGTCCGGTGACGCGCGCGCCGATTCGTTACGTGGTCGGCCCGTCGCGGCATGAGCCCGGCCAGTCCGAAGTGTTCCTGTACAGCGGGCAGGGCGCCGCTTCGCTTCCGGAGAGCGCGCTGGAGTTCGTCAGATCGCTGACAAAACAGCAGAACTTTATCGCGGAGGCGGCCGTTGGCTGGGACCCGGATTTCAGCTGGGAGGAAGTGCAGAAGGCGCTTACGGATCTCGTAAACGAAGGCATTTTGCGCCGCGTTTGATCGAGCGCGGGAGGCGGCCCGCTGACCTCACAGGCCGCAGCGCGCTATTTCGCGCATCGACGGTCATTCGCGAAAAAGTGCTTGCATCGCACGCCGTCCGCAGCTAGCCTAGCGAGGAACTTGTACTTCACAACCTAGCGGAGAGGGGACGCAATGGCAAAAGCCAAACTCAAGGAACTCAAGGTCTCCGGCGCCGGTGCGGTGTCAGGCGCGGCGATCCGAGGCGCGGCGATCCGAGGCGCGGCGATCCGAGGCGCGGCGATCCGAGGCGCGGCGATCCGAGGCGTGGCGATCCGAGGCGCGGCGATCCGAGGCGTGGCGATCCGAGGCGTGGCGATCCAAGGCGCGGCAATCCGCGGCGTGGCGATCCAAGGCGCGGCAATCCGCGGCGTGGCGATCCGCGGCGTATCCGCGATCCGCGGCGCATCGGCCATTCGAGGAACGACCAAGAAGTAGCGAACGCTGTTTCGTCTGACCCGCTCGAGTGCGAATCGCAATCGAGCCGATCAGTCCTTTTGGCTGAGCCGCCGCATCGGAGAGTCCGTGCTTCATGAGGTTCCTTCGCGCTTGACGGCGGCGATGCTATTTCCTCGCAGCTCCGCCCGGTTGCTCGACCGCTGGAGAACCGGCACCTGGCTCGTGGAACATGGCGACATCGGGCGCTTGCGGTCCGTTACCAGCATTCCGCAGCTGCACGACATCGGGCAGGTCCTGGCGCTCGGGCCCGCCAAGATCAGCGCATACGGAATCTCCGCCACAGCGCCCCCATTGCGCCGTGGAAAAGAGTCCGTACGCACGTTGCAGTCGATCGATCACCTGACGCCCGCGCAAGCCCTGAGTGCGTACGACGTCGGCCTTTCCATCCTGTGCGGCGACCTGCTGCCTCTGGTACCGGAGCTCGAGGAACGGATCGAGGGGCTCTTCGGCGAATTCGGGCTGCCCGCCAGCGGCTCAGGCGCCAGCCGGTTGCTTGACCTTGCGGGCGTCGAGCCGATCGAAGCGGTGATGAGCTTCTCGCCCGCCGGGGCCGATGCGGCGCTCGGCCTGCATTACGACGCATTCGACGTGATCAGCATCCAGCTGACGGGAACCAAGGTCTGGATGCTGGGCGCCAACGAGGACGTAGAGTTTCCCCTCTCCTCGTTCGAGACCGAGACACCGCGGCCGTTCGGAATCACGAATACGGAAGGTGACCAACCTTCGCTTCGTCTCACGCCATTGCGCCAGCGATCGCAGCGCGCGCCTGCGCTGGAGCGCATCGAGATGCGGCCCGGCTCCGTGCTGTTCGTCCCGCGCGGCGTGTGGCATAGCACGCAGGAAGTGGGCATGAGCGAACCGTCCGTGACGCTCCTCCTCAAGCTGAGTCCGCCGTCGTTCCTGGAGGTCCTCATCACGGCGCTTTTCACTCAACTGAGCGAGCGCCCGGCGTGGCGGGCCCCCTGCGTGGGACTCTTCCGCCCGGGCGATCTGCGCATTGACGCCGTGAACATGTTCAGGGAACTCGCGGCGGGCGTGCAACTCGACCCGGAGGACCTTTTGCTGAAGCACTACATGCGCGACCGTGCGCCGCCTTCGATGCTTGCGTTCCACCGCACCGAGGGCGCGACGTTCCGCATCGAACGCGCCGCGCCTGGCGCAACCAGGAGCCTGCTGCGGATGAATACGCCTACAGGGACCAGCGAGCTCGACGTCGACATGGCCCTCGTACCGCTGTGCCACTGGATCGCGGCCGCGGGTCCGCACGCGATGACCTTTGCTGACGCCTGCGCGCACGCGGGCGACGTGGATGAAACAGACGTGTGGAACCTGCTGGCTGCGCTCGAAGACGCCGGATTGCTCGATGCACACATCGAGTCGCCGCCGGCCGTGCCCCGCGTCGTTCGACGCGCGTCGAAGCGATGACGTCGTCGCGTTCTGCCGGCAAGGGCCGCGTGGCGTGGAAGCCCAACGTGCTGGCGATCGTCCCGCCGTACACGGTGATCGGTCCGCCCGCAGGCGCCGCCGCGCTTCTGGGCTACCTGCGCTCGAAGGGGTGCGAAGACTTCGACTTCCTCGATCTGCGCCTTGCGGTGCCATCCGTCTTCGCGCCGACTTATCGTTCCATCGGCGCGTTCGGCGAAACCTATGTGATGGATGTGCCGGATCTGCCGCTCGTACTCAAGCTGCTCACGGCGTACAAGAACGGAACGGTGTTGTTCAATGGCGCGGACGACGATTTCGAGCGCTATTGCGCCGAGCGGCTGATCGGCGTGAACGCCCTCGCGCAATACCTCACCGGGATGGAGCGATACCTGCGGGGCGCGCTTGCGCAACTACCCGACGTGCGCTTCATCGGCTTCAGCGTCTGGGCGTCCAACTACCTGACGACCCTCATGGCCGCCGCGATTCTGAAGCGGCGGCCGCGTCCGCCGACGATCGTCGCAGGCGGCCCGCAAGTGACGGAGAGCATCGCCTCGGCGCGCCTGGGTCTCGAAGCGGGACTGTTCGACGCGGTAGTGCAGGGAGAGGGAGAGGAGACCTTCGCATCGCTGTTCGCAAGCTACGGT
>JAYTIR010000032.1:0-1910 GCA_043731765.1 Burkholderiales bacterium | reverse complement strand
TCGACAGCGCGGTTTCGATGTCGCCGATGGTGAACCTGGTCGCGCCGAAGCCCACGGCGCCGGCGATCAGATTGGCGCCGCGCACACCGGACAAGTAGCGAATGATCAACAGGCAATCGGTCAGCGCATCGGCCTGGCCGTTGCCGTCAATATCGAGCGCAGGCTTGATGTCGGTGAGGTAGCTTTCGATCAGTGCAGCAGTATTTCGCGGCGCGCCCGACGCCACCGCGCCGTCGATCAATGCCGGGCCCGACAGGCCGAACAGATAGCGGATGATCAGCAACCCGTCGGTCAGCGCGCTAAAGTTGGTCGAGCCGTCGATATCGAGCGTGGGTGTGCCGAGCGACACTGGTGCAAACGTCGCCACTGCGGTGGTGGTGCCGGTGATCGTGAACTGGCACGCGGGGGTCCCGGTGCACGGACCGAGCCAGCCGGTGAACTGGTTGCCTCCAGCTGGCGTCGCGGTGAGGGTGATCGGCGTCCCGGCCGTGAACGAGGCCATGCACGTCGTACCGCAATTGATGGCGCCGCCATTGCTGGTGACCGTGCCCGAACCGCTTCCCGCTCTGGTCACCGTTAGCGTGTCAGCGAATGCCGTGCCCGCAAGGCCGGCGCCGGCGAGAATCGCGAGCAGAGCCCTGACGTACGATTTGATTGTGGTCATGGGTCGTCTCGCTGACACAAGACTGAGGGCAACGAGTCTATCACCCGCGCCCGTACACCGAGTCGGATTTGTGTCGAGCAGGCAATCAGGTTCTGCGGCGTCCCGGTTCAGCAGGGCGCAGGCGATTCCGGTGTCTCCCACATGCAGCTTCGGGGTCTTGATCAGCCGGCTTAGCCGGTTGCTGTGCCAGGGCGGCAGCTCCTCGAGCAAAAAGACGCTCAACGCGGCGAAAAATATTATTTCCCTCCGGCGCTGAGAGGATTTTCCCAACGCACTCCAGCAAAGCGCGCAAAATCTCCGTCCGTCGAACACAGGATCAATCCGTGCTCGATGGCAAGTGCGGCAAGGTGAGCATCGGGGACGAGATTTGCATGCACGCCCGGGGCCGCGAGAAGTTCGCCGAGTATCTCGCGATGACGCTCACTGGGCTGCGGAATCCACACTCGCTCGGCCGCGAGCCAGGCGAGCACCTGCCGCCACGCTTCCGAAATCGGCGCGGGCCGTTCGAACACACGTGGATTGGTAGTCAGTCGCAGGAATGCAAGCAGGCTCGTCCATGGCAAGCCAACCGGAGCTACGCCGTTAAGGCGTGCGTCGAGCCATGCACGGGCGCGCGCGTGCTGGGGAAAAGTACTGACGTGCGCGTAGATCAACAGATTGGCGTCAACCAATATCACCGGAAGGACTCGCCCTCGACCGTGGCGAGAACGTCCGAGACATTGTCGATATTGCCGGCCAGGCAGCGCCCGAGAGATACCGCGCGCGTGCGTGGCACGCGGCGGGCGGGCGGAGGCGACGCCATTTGCCCCAGGCCTTGGCGCAGAGCTTCGTTTACCACCGCCTTCAAGCTCGCCTTGCGCGTTTTGCGCAGCCGTTCCAGTGCGATAGCCACATCCTTTTCCAGGGTCAGAGTCGTTCTCATGCATCAGAGCATAAGGGAGGTGATGCGTTGATGTCAATCAGCGCGGGATTCCACCCGGAACCCACGCCAAACACGCTTCCGGGAGAGCGCTCGTGCGCGATTCCGGGGTTGCGCTCCGTCCAATCGACTGGCATCCAATCCAGCGTAAAAAACGCAGCGTCACTTGCGGCGTAAGGAAATGGCTCACTTCCGTGAGAACAGGCCATGTCGTGCGCAGCCTCCCGCGGAAGCTGCACAATCGCCTGCAATCGACGATGTTTTTCGTTACTCACGATCAGACCGAAGCGATGACCATGGGCGACCGGTCGAGCAGGCAATCAGGTT
>JAYTIR010000031.1:0-7445 GCA_043731765.1 Burkholderiales bacterium | reverse complement strand
AGGTAAGCGGCGATCGGGTGCTCGCAGTGCGCGACGACCGACTCGTAGCTTGCGTGCGCCGCTGCCAGGTCGCCTTCGCGATGCAACCGGATGGCGTCTTCCAGCAGTGCGTTGACTTGTGCCGGAGCAGCGATGGTTTGGCTAGGATTACGGCGGACAACCTCAGCTGCGGTACGTGCTGATTGCGCCGTTCCGGAAATTTCCGGAGGCCCATCAGTGGAGACAGTTCCGGATCGGAAACCATCGTCCGACGCGGGGTCGAACAGAGGTTCGATGATCGTGCGCGCCGGACGCAAGGCGATGATCAGCGGCGCTGCGCATAGTGCGGCACCATCGACGTCGATCAGGACATCGAGGTCGGCGCCGGCGATGACTCGCGCCGCTTGTGCTTCACCCAGATCGGCTAGTTCTACCGTGTGCGCCCACTCATCCTCGCCGGTGCCTGGCGTTGCACTCAAGCGGAATAGCCAGACGTTGTCGGCAACGTGTTCGCGCCGCAATTCCGCAATGTCCCGCGTGCCATGTGCGCCCGCCGAGATGAGATAGCCGATGCGCCTCTTGGCTGATCCTGAGCGATGCGGCAAGAGCAACGGCGGCAATGCGGCGCGAAGCTGCCGAGCAAGCAACCAGAAATCGCGGGTTACATCGGCGCGCGCCGCGGCGAGGTTGTCGCCGGCGCTTCGCGCCAGATCGCGCAGCGCTGCGGCCAGTTCCTGCGACATTCGTCTACATCGAAGCCAGGAGACGCGCCTTGAGGCGACGCTGCCAACTGGGCGGAAGTGCGCGCGCGACCCAGCGTCCCGGCCGCGTGTAGCGAAACTTGACCGCGACATGCGCGAGGCGGATCAGCAACGCGTGCTCCGAGCGCGCGGCAGCATGGATGACGCGGCTACCTCCCAGCGCCTCGTCAAGCGCCGCGTAGACCCGTTGCTTGTCAGCGATCAGCGGAACCGGCAACGGCGGCGCGTTCACATCGGCGTAGACGCCCGCGGTGAGGCGACCCATCGCGCCGGCGCCCGGCGCTGCCACGCTTAACGCCCGTTGGGCAGCGGACGCGAAGTTGGAAGCCTCGTCGCTGGAGAGCAACTTGCAGAGTTGGGTCAGGATCACCTGATCGTTCTGCCAGTCATTCATCAACCACCCGCCGCCGCTGGCCCGTACACGTTCCCCCAACGCGCCGATCGGCGGCACCAGCGCAGGACGTCCGGCGGCAAACGATTCGGTCAGCGTATAGCTGAACGTTTCGGGGCCGGCGGACGGAAACACCGTCAACTTGACGCGGTAGTGATCGAGCAGGGCGGGTATTTCCGCGGGCCGGTACGGGCCATGGACGGTGAACACGGCGTCCTGATCCTGAATCGGCAGGTACTGGCGATCCAGATAGCCGATCAGCACCCAGCGCAACGGCAGGCGCAGTTGTCGCGTCAACGCGACCAGGCGTTCCAGCCGCCGGGCACCCTTGACCGGTCCGATCGCGCCCAGCACGCCGACGGTGGGGACGCCATCCGCGGGCAACGAGAACTTCGGTTCGATCGCGACGGACCGGGTCGCGACTGCCGGCTTGTCGTGCGGCACGACGTAAACAGCATGCGGGGGGTAGTAGCGCGCCAACAAATCGGCAGCGGACTGCGACGGTGCGAGCACGAAGCGCGCGGTGGCCAGGAACGCCGCGTGATCTCGCCGCCAACCGTCCAGGTCGACATCGCGCAGCCCCGGCTGCTCCGCGAGACAGCGCCGGCAGGCGTCGGCATCGGTTTCGCCGCCGCAGAAACGGTCATTGCCGTTCATCAGCGTGATCGTCGGGCACGCCAGGTGAAAATCGTGCACCGTCACGCCGTACGGAACTCCGGCATTGGCCAATGCCGTCAGCAATCCGATGCGCGAACCCGACAGATGGTGGACATGAATGAATTGCACCGCGAAGATGTCGACGACTTCCCGCAGGAAAGACGCCCAAAGTTCGTCTGTCTTGCGCTCGAAGCAATAGGAAATCGGCGAACTGCCGGTCGGTTCGGACAGATCCTCGATCTCCCAGCGATCACCCAACGCGACCAGCACATAGTGGCGGTGCCCGGGGATGGCTTCGACCAGGTCGTGAACGTGGTGCTCGGTGCCCCCGCCCTTCCCGTGCAGTACGTGCAGCACACCCGGCCGGCCGGACGCACGCAGGATGGGCTCGATACTGCGCGCAAGCAGCCGGGTGAGACGCGGGGAATCCACGGCGATGAAGTCCTGCACCAACCGGGGATAGTCCGGAAATCGCGAAATTAGCAGTCGCGAGTTGGAGTCGACCAACGCCGCCTTCTTGGAATCGAACGAACGGTTCCCGACGTGCGCGACGAACGTATCGTCGAGCAGTACGTTCCGGAATCCCGCGGCCACCAGCTTGCGGCAGAAATCGTTTTCCTCCCCGTAGCCCAATCCGTAGCGATCGTCGAATCGTCCGACCACTTCGAGAGCGGTACGGCGCACGAACATGCAAAAACCCACTGCGGTCGGCAGGTCAGGGTATAGCCGGCGCGACGCCATTTCGAGCGCCCGATTGGCTATTTCCGGATCGTCGCCGGTCGCCCACGGATGATTCCCGCACATCTCGGGATAGGAGCAGATCTCGGCGTTGTTCGAAAACGGCGTGATGGTCGCGATGCGCGAGTCACTCGCTGCGCAGGTCAGCATCTTGGACAACCACCCGTGCGTGACAATCGTGTCGGAGTTGAGGAGTACGACGTCACCCGCCGTTTCGCTGAACCCGCGGTTCACCGTTCCGATGAAGCCCAGATTGCGCGGATTGGTCAGCACGCGGATGCGGGCGTGCTGCGTCAACAACTGGTCCAGCAGTGGCGCTATCCTCTCGTCTGGCGATGCATCGTTGATCAGCAACAGCCGGTACTCGCCGGTCGTGCAACGCAGGACGCTTTCGACGCAACGAACCAGATCGTCGAATGCGTTGTAGATCGGAATGATGACGTCGATGCTCATCGTCGATCCTCTCGCCGCGCATCCGCAACCCCGCCGAGCAGGCGCCTTATTTTGTGCAACGGAGCAGTAAGCCACCAGCGCATTCCGGCGCGTTGCGCGAACTCCTGCTGAAGCTGCGCGTTGATGGCGGTCAACGCAGCAGCGTGCTGCTCGAGCGCAGCAATGCGTGCTGTCGATTCGCTCAAGCTACGCTCACGCTCCGCGATCACGGCTTCCGCTTCGGCCATGCGAGCGTTCGCCGCGGCCAATTGACCATCGCGCTCGACGACGATCCGTTCCCGCTCGCCTATCAGTTCCTCTGCTCTGGCCAGCCTCGAATTCGCGCCGGAAAGCTGGCCGTCGCGCTCGACGATGATGCGCTCACGATCGGAAAGCAGCCGTTCCTGTATCAGCGCGCGTTCGTTCGCCTCCGCCTGCTGAGCGTCGCGCTCGACGATCAACCGCTCGCGTACAGCAATCAGTTCTTCCGCCGTTGCGATGCGGCCATTCAGGGCGGCAAGCTGCGTGTCGCGCTCGACGATCAGACGTTCGCATTGCGCGGCGAATCCATTGGCCGCGCCGAGCTGGCGATCCCTTTCCCCGATCAGGTGTTCACGCTCCGCCAGCAGCTTTTCCATGGTCGCCGCGCGCGCTGCCAACGCCGAAAGCTGTTGATCGCGCTCCTCGATGATCGCCTCGCGCTCACCGAGCAGCGCCTCGAAATGCGCAATCCTTCCATCGTGATGCGACAACTGCTCATCACGCTCCTCCACCAGTTGCTCCAGCGTTCGCCCGCGGACGATCGACTGCGTATATTCGCGATACATCGCATCATCAGGATCGGCCAGCAAGCTAACGCCCGTTGTCGAGGGCAGCAGCGACTCCCGCGCCGCCGCCAGCGCCACGAAATACACCGGAGGCGGCAGCGTCCGTTCGGCCGCTTCCACTGCCATCCATTCAGCGTGCAGCGCATCGCCCGCAGAAGCGGGCAGCGGCCAGAGCGCTGAATTGAACAAGAGCCGCTGCCCGTACCAGCGCTGGGCGCCGAACTGGCTGGCGAGCAAGGCACGGAATTCGGCCTCGTCCAGTTCCAGGACGTGGAATTCATTGTGAAAGTCGCGCTTCTCCGAATACTCGACCTTGTTCGGCGTCGAGATGATCAGGATCCCGTCGGGGCGCAGCACTCGCCGCAACTCAGCCATCATCGCTTGCTGCTCGGCGAGATGTTCCAGCGTTTCGAACGAAACCGCGCAATCGAAGCTGGCGTCGGCAAACGGCATCGCGGCCACGCTACCAGTTTCGAAACGCAAACCTGGCGCCGTGTACTTCGCGCGCGCGGCGCCAATCGTCGCCGTGTCGATATCGAGCCCGCTGACACTTTTTGCGTGCCGTGCCAGCCATGCCGCGCCATAGCCCTCACCGCAGGCGGCATCGAGCACGTCGCGACCCTTGACGTGCTCGGCGGCGAACAGATATCGATGCCAATGCTCCGCCCAGATTTCGCCGGTGCAAGCCGGCAAAAAGCGCTCGCCAGTGAAATGGTCGGGAGTAGGCATTATTTTGGCAGGATGGTCGATACTGCGTGAGCAAGAGCGGAATTCTAGCGCAGGCAGTCACCGGCGGCGCGACGCTCAACCAGCCATTTTCATCGTGACACCTGGGTAGGTTCCTCAGGCACTCGCTTTAGGGCGCATTGCCGGGACGGCTTCTGCCGGGGCGGCCTCTGCCGGGACGTCGCTGTCGGCGGCAAAGAAATACGGGGCGTGGCTGCTCAGATGCCAGGCGGCTGTGTCCTTTTGGATCAGGCGGGTCAGCGACAGCGCAAGCCGGTCGGCGAATTCTTGAGCACTTGCCGGATGGAATGGCTCTTCGATCCTGAGTTGGCGCCGCCCCGATTGGTAGTCGATACCCAAGGAAAAAGGTACGATGGGCACGCCGGAGGCCGCGGCCAGCTTGGCCAGACCTGAAGGTAATTTGATGAGGCGCCCACAAACCCGGGTCAGAAGGGTCGAATGACCTTCGGTGGGTGGAAGATCGTACAGCGCGAGCACTATGTGCCCATCGACTAAGGCGCGTCTTACCGCCTGCGTTGCACCGCCAACGTAAATGATCGGCGCCCCCGCGGCCGACTCGACTGTGCGGTTGCGGCTGCGCGCATAAGCGTACGAAACCCAATCCTTGCCAAACGCCGATCTATCGAGCCGCGCCGCGAGCAAGCGGACCGGCGGCCCTATCGAATGCAGGTCCGCAAGTGCCCAAATTCCTTGTCCCCAGTGAAAACTCATGGCAATGAACGGACCCTTCGCAGGCCAATCACCCTCGACATCGGCGTGCTTGCGAAGCCAAGTCCGGGATCGCGTTCGAAGTAGGAACATGTCGCAATGGTCTACCAGTCGAATCAATCGATAGCGCTGTTTCCAGGCAGTGATGTCGTCAATGGCGGATACGGTCAGCGCACCCTTGCAAGCCGCGTCGGTCAATTCGGGAAAAAGATCGGCGGTAGCGGCAAATTTCTTCAACAGGGCAAACCCCCATGCCCAAGGAAGCCCCGCAGCCAGCGCTGGCACGAGAACTGTTTCGCGCAATGTTCGGAACCACGTCTTTTTCCGGGGTGCCGGGGAAGCTTCAGCGGGCGACTCCGACATCATGGCCACGCCGCTATCCTTCCGCACCCGCGTCGCCTCCCCATTGGTGCTCCAATCTGCACAAGCCCAACTCGCGGGTGGAGCCTTCTATGAAAATATCGCGCTCCACCGTGTCGAAAAGACGCATTCCTTCGGGGTCAAGCGCATGCGCACGGACGGTATATTTGCCGGGCAACAAGGGCAGATTAGGAAATCGGAGCTTGAATTCGAAGCGGTGCGCGTCGACGCGGACTGGGGTGTAGCTGTCAGCTTCGCTCACTATCCCGTACACCGGTGTTCCATCGGTGCGCACGATTCCGACCGAAACTCCCGGAGCGCGGCCGTCCGGCGAATGGAGTTCGCCGCTGACTAGCAGCGGATGTCCGAGCCGTTGGCGATGCAGGCCAGTGCTGGTGGACAAGTCGGTGCTGGCCAATTTGAGTTCGGTCACTGCGTAGAGGCCGCCATCGTAAACTGTGCGTTCCGCGTGGCGTTTCCTCTCCTGCGTCGATTTTTCCTCATGATAGACGAGGTACTCAGTCGTCACGTCACCTGCGGGTCCGTAGCGATGCATGGTACCGTGATGCATCCATAGCGCGTGCTTGCACAACTTCTGCACGTGGTACGTGCTGTGGGAGCAAAGCAGCAATGTGCCGCCATTCTTTAGATACTCCTCCTGCCAGGCGATGCATTTTTTCTGGAACGACTCGTCGCCGACCGCGAGTACTTCATCCGTTATGAGTATCTCCGGCCTGACCGCGGTTGCGATGGCGAACCCGAGACGCACGATCATCCCCGACGAATAAGTCTTGATCGGTTGCTGGATGTGTTCGCCGATATCGGCGAAATCAATGATTTCCTCGCGCTTCGCGCGCAGGCCTTTGTCGCTCAGGCCTGCCAGCGACCCGGCGAGCCGGATGTTCTCCAGACCGGTATATTCCGGATGAAAGCCGCTTCCTAGCTCGAGGAGCGCGCTGATCCGTCCATTGACCGCGAGCCGGCCTCGAGTCGGTGGGATGACACCGGCGATGATCTTGAGCAACGTCGACTTTCCCGCGCCGTTTTCGCCGATCAGGCCCAGCGAAGCGCCCGATTCAAGCGTGAACGAGATATCGTTGAGGGCACGAAAGAAGTCCGTCGGCACATTGCCGCGCAGCAGATCGTAGAGCAAGCGCAGATGCCCCGAGCGATTGGTGCTCCGGGCGTAATCCTTGCCGATGCCGTCGAGCTTTAATAGGGAAGCAGCCATGATTCCTAGACGAAGTCCTCGAAATGCGGGGACAGGCGTTTGAATATTGTGTAGCCGGCCACCAGCACCAGCGCTGCGCACAGCAGCGCTATCAGATCGCTGATATCGGGCAAAGTCGGTTTGAACAACAGCGCCTCATGCAGGCGCTCCAGCAGGAATGTAAGCGGATTCGCCGACACCAACGGTTGCAGCGATTTTGGAACCGCAGCCAGCGGATAAAGGATCGGGGTCAGGAAGAAAAGCAGGTCCAGCACGGGTCCGAGCACCTGCTCTACGTCGCGGATGATAAGTTGAATCGCAGAGAGCGCAAGCGACAGTCCCAATGCGGCGAAATACAGGCTGGCGCAAGCCAGGATCGCGACCGGTAGCCCGATGAAGTCGAGCGGCTGGTTGAACAGTTTCAATACGATCAATGCCAGCGCGAACCCGCCGAGATGCACGATGAAGGTCGCGGTCACCGCCGCGCCCACCAGCAGCTCGTTGGGAAAGGCGATCTTCTTAATCAGGTGTGCCGCATTCTGCAGGCTCGCGGTGCCGCGCGCGAGACCTTCGCGGAACGCGATCCACGGCCACAGGCCGCATGCATAAAAAGCGATGTATTGCGATTCGTCCAG
>JAYTIR010000030.1:0-9097 GCA_043731765.1 Burkholderiales bacterium | reverse complement strand
CGGTACTCGGCGACATGGGCGGCGGTGCGCTGGTGCTCGCTCTGGGCATCGTGAGCGCAGTTCTCGAAGCACGCGTGTCGGGTCAGGGACAGGTCGTGGACGCCGCGATCACCGATGGTTCGGCGCTGCTCACGACGATTTTTCACGCATTCAAGGCTGCAGGTGTCTGGAAAGGTCCGGATCATGTGAGCGTGCTCGATTCGTCGGCGCCTTTTTATTCCACCTATCGCTGCGCCGACGGTAAATGGGTCTCTGTCGGCGCACTCGAGCCGCAGTTCCATGCGCTGCTGGTGGAGAAATGCGGACTGACCGATCTCGCGCCAGCCGCGCAATGGGACGCGGCGCAGTGGCCCGCGTTGAAGGCTCGGATTGCGGCGCTCTTCGCGACGCGCCCGCGCGACGAATGGTGTCGCTTGCTCGAAGGGAGCGATGCCTGTTTCGCACCGGTGCTCGACCTGAATGAGGCACCCGCGCATCCACATAATCGCGCCCGCGGCACGTTCATCGAGGTGGACGGCGTCACGCAGCCGGCGCCCGCCCCCAGGTTCAGCCGCACCGTGGCGGAAATCAAAAGCCCGCCACCAAACTCGGAAACTCCGGACGATGCGGTTCTTGCGGAGTGGGGATTTGCGTCCGATGAGGTCGACGCCATGCGCGTTGCCGGCGTACTCGCCTAGCTTGCGTTCGCAGGAATGTGGCCAATTGCGTTCTCGGCCATTGGCGTGTTGAACAGCGCCTCGAACAGGAACGATTGGGCCACGCCCCCGGTCTTTTTCGCGAGCCACCCGGCCATATCGTTGGCGATCGGAAAGAACGTCGGGATCGGCATTTTCGGATCCTGCTCGGTGGTGAGTCGAACGCCGCCCACAATACGACGCCTGGCGCGAAAGCGCATTGCGTTGTCCACGTTCTGCATCAGCCCGACGACGACGGTCCGCCGCGACCAGCCGAAAGGCCACAGGCGGCGCGCGAAGGTGATTGGATGGCGGATCACTTGCCACATTGCCAGTAACGGGCGTGTAAGACGACTGCCGTTGCCGGTCCGCGGCGGACCCTCGCCACCGAAAAAGGGATCGAGCACGGTGACGCGGGGTTGTCCGAAGTAGATGTCGACCGGGACCTTGGTGAACGTGTCCGCGCAACCCAGATGCTCGCCGATGTCCTTCAGGATGCTCGCCCCCCAACAGGTGGGTCTGCGACGCTGGCCCCATAGCTATTCTGCAAGCCATTCGGCCGTTGTGCCGCCAGCACCCAACCAATCTGCGATGACGACATGAACTACTCCAACATTTTGCATGAGCGGCGCAGTGCGACGGCGTGGATCACGCTGAACCGGCCGGCCGAACTGAACGCAATGTCCGCAGCGATGCTCGAAGAGCTGATCGACGTGCTGAATCGCATCGCCACCGACCACTAGGTACGCGTCGTCGTGGTCACCGGCGCCGGGCACAAGGCCTTCTGCGCGGGTGGCGTTGCGGTTTTGCCGCGCAAGGTGGGAATCAATCGCGTCAAGCAATTGTTGTTCACCGGCGATTTCTTCTCGGCGGAGGACATGAAGGCGTTCGGTCTGGTCAACGAAGTAGTTGCCGCATCGGAGTTGCCTGCCGCGGCGCAGAAGCTCGCGGACAAGATCGCCGCCAAGAGCCCGGCCGTGCTGCGTGCGATGAAAGCCGTCGCCAACCGCTCGCAAGGCCAAAGCGAGGCCGCCGCATTGCGCGACGAAATGCTTGCCTTGCGCGATCACCTGCGATCGGCCGAGCTCCGTGAGGGACTTGCGGCGTTTTCGGCCAGGCGCAAGCCCGTTTTCACGGGACGCTGAGAGAGAGAAAGAAAAAGCGCGGCGGAATCCTGTCGCCGCGCTTCCCGCGGGAAACTTGCGTTCGTACCGCCCCCGCCATCAACTCCGGGCAGCAGAGTCGGCGTGACCTGCCGTCATCGCACCTATGCCGTCGCGGGCTTGAGTTTAGCCCCGGGGGCGCGGCGCCCGTCGCCGACCAGGAACGCGGCGAGCGCAGGCGCGAGGAGGATCGCGCCAAACAGGTTGACCATGAACATGAACGCCAGCAGCACGCCCATGTCGGCCTGGAACTTGAGCGCCGAGAATACCCACGTCGCCACGCCGATCGTCATCGTCACGGCGGTGAACAGCGATGCCGTGCCGCGCTGCTTCAACGCTTCGAGGAAGCCCGCCCTCAGCGTCATGTTGTTTTCCTTCATCTCGTGCCGCATCACCTCGAACAAATAGATGCCGTAGTCCACGCCCACGCCGACACCGAGCGCGACCACGGGCAGCGTGTTCACCTTGAGCCCGATGCCCATCATCGCCATCAGCGCGTTGCACAGGACGACGCTCAAGCCGAGCGGCAGGATGATGCACAACGTGATCGTCAATGAGCGAAAAGTGATCAAGCACAGCAGACCCACCGACGCGAACAGCGCCATATTCACCCACTTGTCGGCCGCCGACACTGCTTCGTTGGTGGCGGCCATCACCCCGACGTTGCCGGCGGCGAGGCGAAACTTGAGCTTGTCGCTGTCGAGCGCCCCCTTGAACTTTTTCACCTCGTCGACAATGTGCGCGATGGTCGGCGCCTGATGATCGCGGGTGAACAGCGAGACGTTCATCGCCGAGCAGTCGCGGTTGGCGAGATCGCTCACGCCGCCGCGGGTCGACAGCGCGGCCGCCTGCGCGCGCTGCGGCTTGGTGTCGGGAATCACCGCCCACTTGAGATCGCCCTCGGAGAAGCCCGCTGTCGCGCCGCGCACGAAACCCGCCATCCCGCGCACCGACTGCACGCCGTCGGTCTGGCGCATGAAGAATTCGAAGCGGTCGAGCATCTCAAGGGTGTCGAGATCCACGCAGGCCGCCGGTTCTTTCGACTCTGCGATCACGTTGAGCACGTCCACCCCCACGGCGAAGCTCTTCGCCACGACCTCGACGTCCTGGTTGTAACGGGCGTGCTCGCGCAACTCCGGCACCCCCCGTCCGAGGTCACCGATGTGGAGCTGCTGCGCCTTCCAGACGCCCCCTGCGAGCAGCACCAGCGCACCGACGATCATCAGCGCACCGTAGCGGGGTGTCGCGATGGCCGAAATCCGCTTCCAAAGCCACGTTCCGCTGTTCTCCTTGCCCTTGATCTTCCTGGCGTCGCGCGCCGAAAGCTTCATGTACGAGAGCAGAATCGGCAGCAGCAGCTTGTTGGTGAAAATCATCAGCGAGACGCCAAGCGTCGCGGTGATCGCCAGCTCCTGCACCATCTCGATCTTGACGAAAGCAATCACCATGAAGCCGACGGCATTCGCGACCAGCGCACTGGCCCCCGGGATGAACAACTTCATGAACGACGAGCGCGCCGCGGTCACGCCGTCCGCGCCGTTCAGCACGTCGAGCTTCCAGGCGTTGGTCATCTGCACGGCGTGCGAAACGCCGATCGAAAAGATCAGGAACGGCACCAGGATCGACATCGGGTCGAGGGTCAACCCGAGTAACGGCAACAATCCCAGCAGCCAGATCACGGGGACCATGGCGACGATCAGCGCCCAGAACGTGAGCTTGAGCGACCCCGAATACCAGAACAGCAACACCGCGGTGATCAGGAATGCGGCCGCGAAGAACAGCAGCACGCCCTGCGCGCCCGCGGCGATGTCAGAGGCCGATTTGGCGAAGCCGACGATGTGCACCGAGTAGCGGTCGCTTTCGTGCTTGGCGCGGATCTTCTCGAGGTCGGCGCCGACCTGCTTGACGTCCAGACGCTTGCCGGTATCCGGATCGGTATCCTGCAGCACCGCCGCGACGAGCGCGGACTTGAAATCGTTGGCGACAATCCGGCCAACCCAATTCGACTTCAGCAGATTCTCGCGGAAGTGGGCGACGCTTTCCGGCGTGCCGTTGAAATAGTTTGGCAATACCGGCCCGGCCTTGAAACCGTCTTCCACCACCTCGATGAAAATCGCATTCGGGCTGTAGAGCGACAGCACGCTCGAACGTTCGGCACCGCGCAGGAAAAACACGTCCTCGTGCAACTGCTTCAACTTGTCGAGATATTCGCCCGAGTAGATGTCGCTGTCCTTCGAGCGCAGCGCCACCAGGATCTTGTTCGCACCGCCGAAAGCTTTCTGGTAATCGACGAACGTCCGCATATACTCGTGCTCGAGCGGGATCATCTTAATGAATCCCGCCTGCACCTCGAGCCGCGTCGCCGAGAAGCCGAGCGCCACCGTGACCAGCACGAACAGCCACAAGAGCGGCGTGCGCAGGTGAAAAATCCAGTATGAGATCGCGCCGACCCAGGAACGGCCAAACTGTTTGCGCGCGAACGCCTTTTCTTCGCCGGCCACGTCGTGGTCCTCCTTCACTTGGGCAGCGTGAAATCGGTCCAGCGCGCGCCGCCTTCACCGGTTAACAGGAGCTGGCCGCTCGACCCGAAGACGACACTGCCGATATGGCGCCGATCCTTCGTCTGCGTTACCGTAAACGTCGCACCCTTGTCGCGACTGCCGGCGACCAACCCGCCGGCGCCGACGAGCACGACGCTGCCGTCCGGCAGCTCGGCGCCGTTTTGCACCGCGCCTTTATATGGGTCCAGCAGGACTTTGGTCCAACTTTTGCCGTTATCGGTGGTTCGCAAGACATTTCCACGCATGCCGAATACAAGCATGGTGCCGTCGGCGAGACCAAGGCCACCGAAGAACGTCCCCTCGTACGGCGACTTCTGCGCCGTCCAGGTGCGGCCGCCGTCCGGCGAAACGGCAAGCGTTCCCGACTCCCCGGCGACGAGCATCGCGCCATCCTTGCCGGCGACGATGGCGTTCAGGTGGCGATCGAAATCGCTGCCCAGAATATGCCGTTGCGTCCACGTGCGGCCGCCGTCCTGCGTCTCGAGATAGGTGCCGTAGGCGCCGACCGCGATGCCGGCCGTGCCGTTAATCCAGACCGAGAACAACGCGTTCTGGTCCTTGGCATCGACCTTCGTCCCTTGCCAGGTGGTGCCGCCGTCCTGCGTGACCAGTAACGTGCCCCGGTGGCCGACCGCCACCCCGTTCTTGTCGTCTAAAAAAGCCACGGAGGTGAGCGTCGCCAGCACCGGAGACGCCGCGACCGTCCAGCTCTTGCCGTCGTCGTCGGAATACAGGATGCGACCACGCTCGCCGACGACCACGAAACGCTTGCCGGCCTTCGCCGCGTCGAGCAGCAGGACCTTGTTCGGCAACACCCGCGCTTCCGGGACGAACGCGGCAGGCTGCGGATCGCCGGCCGCGAGAACATCTAACGGCAGCAGCCAGCCCGCGGCGCCCAGCCATGCGGCCGCTGCGCCCGCGCGCCAGCTTGCGGGAACCGCGCGCGTTCGCGCCGCGGTACTCGACAACATCCGCGTGAAGGAATACATGGTCGATCGAAGCGCTCGTCGGTCAGATGCGGTGGGTCGGCGCCGGTTCCATGCGCTTGAGCTTGGCCCTTCGCTATTTCGTGCCCATTCGCCGCAGCTCATCCGGCTGGAAGTCGGCGAGCTTGGCCTTGACGCCGAATTTCCACGGCTTTGCGATATCGAACGACGTCTGGTTGACGATATACCCGCCGGAGGTGAGATCGTGAATCGTGAACACCGCGTACCACGGCACCTGCACGTCGTAGTACTGGATCGTCGGCCCGTCCTGATAGCGCCACAGATTGCCGCGGCTGTCGTAGAGATCGGCCACGACGAGCTGCCAGGTGTCCTCGTCGACGAACATCGTGCGCTTGGCGATGACGTGTCGAGCGCCGGCCTTCAGCGTTCCCTCGACCGCCCACACCCGGTGCAATTCGTAGCGCATCAGGTCGGGATTGAGGTGGTTCTTGTGCAGGACGTCAGCGGGTTTCAGGCTCTTGTCGGTGAGCTTGTAGGTGTTATACGGCACGTACATCTCGCGCTTGCCGAGCAGCTTCCAGTCGTAGCGCTCGGTGGTGCCGTTCCAGCCATCGTACTGGTCGGTGAAGCGCATCCCGTCGGTGCCGTCCGGGTTGAAATCGCAGCACAAATCCGGGATACGGCGTACGCGGCGCTGCCCCGCGTTGTAGATCCAGCCCTGGCGCGCCTGTTTGCTTTGGTCGAGCGTATCCCAGGCGAGATAGATCGTCCCCTCGAGCGTCGGCGGCGACGTGTACTCGACGGTGATGACGAACGACTGGTTCTCTCGTTTCGGCTCGAGATAGCCCGCATTTTCGAAGATAAATCTCTCGCGTACGCCGACCTTGTAGCTGTCGCCGCTCGACTGCACCGTATGCCAATTCCAATCACGTTCGACCCCGCCGCCGCGCCAACGCAGGTTGTCGTTCCACAGCACTTCCTCGCCCTTCTTCGGGATCGGAAACGGCACGGTGGACGCACCCGAACCGACGACCCCGTTCGCATTGGCCGCAAGATCGGCGCTGCCCGCGAACTTCCTGACGTCTTCCATCACATTTTCCGGATATGCCGCGGTCCGGTGCGACGGGAAGACGATCATCTTGAACGTCGGGTACTTCTTCAGCATCGCCAATTGCCCGACGGAAAGCTTGTCCTTGTACTGTTCGGCATTGGCATTGGTGATCGTGAAGAGCGGCTTCTCGGAAGCGAACGGATCCGTGTAGCCCTTCTTGATATCGAAGCCGGCGGGTGGCTTGGTCAAACCGCCGTCCCACGCCGGGATCGTGTTGTCCTTGTTGCCCGCCTTTTCCGCGCCGACCGGCGTCAGGTCGCGGCCGAGCCTGGCGATCTCGTCGGGGGTCGCCTTGGACCAAGCGAGGGTTGCGGTCAGCGCGAAAACAGCCGCCGCGGTCAGCTTGTATCGAATCGGTAGCATGTGGTCCTCCTGTTGGATCGCGGGGCGCGGCGTCAGAACGACACGTTCGCGTTGACCGAAATATAGTCGCGGTCGCGCAGCGGATCCCACGTCGCGCCGTTGGCGTACACGACATACTGCACGCCGAGATTGTATTTTTTCTGGTAACTCAGGTTCACGCCCACGCCAAGCACCTGGCGGCCGCCATTGAACTGGCCGTCCACCGAAACGCCGTTGACATCCTGCGCCCACGCGACGCTCGGGGACACGGTGATGCCGGTGTTCATGAAGTTGTAGTAATCGAGCTGTCCGCGCAGCCGGTAGCCCCACGCAAAACCCGTCATGAACCCGTCGGGCTTGCATCCGGGTTGGTTCGGCGTATTGAGCGCCGGGCAACCGCCGGGCACCACATTGTTGATCGGACCGTAACTCGGGTCACGGGCGATACCAAAGACGAACCCGCGGCCGTAGCGCAAACCCGGCTTGAAGCCGCTCGCCCAGGAGGCGCCGACTTCGCCGACGGCGGTGAAATTCTCGGCACCAAGAATGTTGGAAAACGCTTGAACGGCATTGACCTGGAACTGCGTCTTGTGCGTTTCGGACCAGCCCTGAACCACTCCGCCGATCGGCGTGGCTATGACGGTGGGTCCCATCGGACCCCAGAATTGTTGCGGGATCTTGCCCGCCGGACCGTACAGCAGGGCGGCGACGAGGTCGCCGGAGGAGATCTGGGTGGGGAAATTGGGCGTATAGCTCAGTTCCGCACCGACCGCCCAGCCGGCAACGGTGGTTGCTGCGCTTACCCCGTAAATCTGGATATCGTCCGGATATTCCCAGAATCCCGTGACGACCGGACCCAATGCGGCCTGCGCCTGGAACGGCACCACGCCGCGGATGCCGTTCAACACGGGCACGCGGGCGTTGATGTTCATTGCGTAGACACCGAATTCGGTGTCGAGCGGTTCGACGAAGTAGCGCATCGCGGCGCCGAACTGCCCACCGTTGGACGCTTTTTTGGTAGCGGCCAATGGAACGTAGAACTTCGCGTTCCACCCGATGGAGTCGGGCGCTGAGACCAAGGCGCCGTGGCATCCCCCCGACCCCGCCTTGGGCCCGAGCCCGGCATCGAGCGACGAGAAATAGGTGCCGCAGGGGTCGACCGTGGTCTGCTCCCACTGGAACTGGTAGAACGCCTCGATCGACGGTCCCTTGGCGATGCCCCAGTTGCCATAGACCATCCCCACCGGAATCAGCGCTTCCTTGATCTCCGTGCCGGGTCGACGCAACGCATTCACGTCGATCGGGCTGATCTGGTTGACGCCCTGGATGAACAGGCTCTCGCCCCAGTTCAGCACCTGCCGGCCCACGCGGGCATTGAAGCTGTTGCCCCCGTCCGTCTTCCAGTTGGCGTAAACGTAGGCATCGAGCAAGTAGATGCCGTCGAACTTCGCAAGCGGCTCGAACCCGCTGTCGGAAAGCTTGCTGCCACTGGCGTAGTTGTTGGCTTCGTTGCCGTGCGGGACGCCCTTGGTGTTCAGCGTGTTGTCGTACCACGCCCTGAATCGGACGAGTCCGCCGTAATTGTCTTTCTTGAGCTCCACATCGGCGAGGAGCTTGACGAATGACGTATAGAGATCGCCATTGCCGAAGTTCAGGTTGCCGTCGTCTGAATTGCCGCCAAGTCCGGTCGGCAAACCCTGCTGATTGCCATTCGCGGGGTTGTACAGAGCCGGGGTGCGACCTTCCATGCGCCATGCCGCGCCCGCGGAGACCGTCGCGTTGAACGCACCCTTGATGTCGTTGTTCTCACCCAGCGTGAATTCGATGGCGGCGGCGGGACCGGCCAGCATGGCGAGCAGCGCGGCACCCAGGATCTTCCGGCGAATCTGCGCCAGACGAATATGTTTCCTCATCACGTCTCTCCCCCTTTGAGCCACCGGTCGGTATGCGGATCAATTCGGCCGCCAGATGTTCGGACGGTCGCCGCGGCCATTGTGGAAGGCAGTTTAGCGGGTCTACCTATCGATTGCACCCCCTTATGTGGGGGGCGAAGGGGGGTATCGGCCACCTTCAGGTCACGGTGCGCGCATTGCCGATTCGCTGCGGATGCCAGGCCGTCGAGGCTGGCCGCGGTCGCGATCGGGTATTCCCGTGCCGATACGCTGGCAGGCGCCAAGACGGGCGCTGCCGTGACCGCCGAGGCCGTCACCGCAATGGCCAGGTACCAACGCAAGTCCGGGCCGCCAGCCGTCATTCTGGCAGCGACAGCGTGCGCGCGCGGTTCGCTGCTGGCCGGCGG